>RGVT01000300.1 GCA_010027105.1 Planctomycetia bacterium | reverse complement strand
TGCGAGAACCGGCTCCGCTACATGATGGGGATCAGCGCCAGCGACGGCCGGCTGATCCGCCCCGCCGACGAGCCGACGACGGCCCGGATCTCGTTCGACTGGCAGCAGTCGCTCGTCGAGGCGCTGTCGCGGTCGGCGGAACTACGGCGGCAGAAGTGGATCATCAAGCAGAAGGAACTCGAGCTCACCGCCGCCAAGAACCTGCTCCTGCCGCGGCTCGACGTGGGCGGCCGCTACCGGTTTCTCGGCGTCGGCGAGAATCTCTTCGGGGGCTCCGGGTATCCCCTGCACACGCCCACAGCCATCAACCCGAACGCCGTGTCGCTCGAGCCCACCAATGCCTACTCGACCTTGATGAGCGGGCAATTCCAGGAGTGGCAGGCCCAGGCCCAGTTCCTGATGCCGCTCGGCTTCCGCCGCGAACTCTCGACCGTACGGAACTATCAGTTACAGCTGGCACGAGAGCGGGCCCGGCTCCAGGACGAGGAGCTCGAGGCCTCGCACGCCCTCGTGGAGGCCGTTCGCAACGTCGATACGAACTTCGCCCTCTCGCAGACGAATTTCAACCGCCGTGTCGCGGCCGAGCGGCAGGTGGAGGCGGTGCAGGCCGCCTACGACGCCGGCACCGTCACGCTCGACCAGCTCCTCGACGCCCAGCGCCGCCGGGCCGAGGCCGAGAGCGCCTACGCCCGGGCCCTCGTCGACTACAACCGCTCGATCGCGCAGCTCCATTACCGCAAGGGCTCGCTGCTCGAATACAACGGCGTGTTCCTGGCCGAGGGCCCGTGGCCCGGCAAGGCCTACTTCGACGCCCACCGCCGCGCCCGCCAGCGCGACGCGAGCCTGTATCTCGACTACGGCCACTCGCGGCCGGCCGTCTTCAGCCGTGGGGCGATCACGCAGAACTTCGAGTCGATCGGGGCCGACGCCCGGCCGATCCAGCTGCCGCCCCGCGACCCGGCCACCCGCGAGGAGCCGACGCCGGTGGAGCCGCTGCCGGCCGACAAGCAGGGCGACCTGCCGGAATTGCTGCCGACGCCGTCGTCGCCGTAGGACGGCTCGAGTCCGTCCTACGGAAGGGCGAGCGGGCCGCGAGCCGCCTCGAGCGCCGCGTCGAGCCGCGCCGGATCGGCTGCACGGATGCGATCCAGGTGGCCGCGGGCGGCGGCCAGCGGGCAGGCGTCGAGATAGCCCGCCACGGCCCGGCGTACGAGCGGATCGTCGCGGCCGAGCGTGGCCCAGAGCGCGGCCACGGCGTCGAGCGGTTCCCACGCGCGGAGGCGGGCGAGATCGACGACGGCGTCGGACGCGACCGCCGGGCAGGCGAGGAGTCGCGCCGTCGCCTCCGCCACACGTGCGCGGGGAAGCGTGTCACCGAGGCTCTCCGCGGCGAACCGCAGCGCCGTGAGGAGATGCCGCTGATCGACCGGGCGGGCCGTCGGCTCGAACAGCCCGAGACGGGAGACTTCGTCGAGGCCCGCCTCCCCCTCCGCCACGAGAAGGCCTGCGAGCAGGCCGTCGAAGCCCGCGCGGAAGTCGTCGGCCGGGGCCGCGAGCGCCGCCCGCAGGGCCGCGAGCAGTTTTCCCCGAACGTGGTCGTCCGTCGTCCGGGCCGCCACGAGCCCGGCCGCCAGGCCGTAGAAGCCGCGGCGGCGGGCGTCTATCGCCGGTTCGCCGATCCAGGCGGCGAGCGCCGCCGGGTCGAACGCATCGGCCGCGGCCCGCACCGCCCCGAACGGGGCGACGCCGAACTCGGTGAACGCGTCGGCCGCGATCGCAGGCTCCGGATGCTCGAGGCGGCTCGCGAACCAGCGCAGCCGCTCGGCCGCGGGGAGCGTGGTGGCGGGCGCACGCGTTACGTACCCGAGCACGGCTTCGTTGGCCGCGACGGCCGTCCACGTGAGGCCGCCGCCGCGGTCGGTGCCGAAGAGCAGCGCCGTGCCGGCGACCGGCCCCTCCACGCGGGCGGTCGCGGCCGCCACGCCGGCCGGGAGCGTGCCGCGGATCGCCTGAGCGACGCGGAACGACTGGGCGGGGAATCCATCGGCACCCGGCACCACCCCAGCTGCGGCTTCGGCCACCGCCACCACGTCGGCGACATCGCGGCGAGCGGCGAGCGGCTCGCCGACCACGCCGCAGAACGGGCAGGCGGTCGCAGCGCCGGAGGAAGTCACGAGCGGGCCGCAGGCGACGAGAAGGAGCACGACACGGCCGGCGACGGGGCGGCCCATGGCATCACATGAACGCGGCGGCGGGATCGCGTGCCTGCTGCATCCGCTGCCGCCAATAGGGCGTCGTGCAGAGCAGGATTTTTCCCGTGCCCTGGAACACGTAGGCGAGTTTCTGTCCCGAGAGCCAGTAACTGAGCCAGGAGCGGGCCGGCCGCCGCACGGAGAGCGAGATCCCGCTCGTGCGGGCGATCACGAACGGCCCGTCGGCCACGAGCCGGTCGTCGACGAGCTCCACCTCCTGCACCGGCCCGTCGACGGCGAGCACCACCTGGCCGTCCCCCTCGAGCGCGGTCTTGTACCAGAAGAGCCCCTGATCGGCCCGGTACGAGGTCCACATCCGCTCGCGGTGCACGGAGAGCTTCACCTCGCCGTCGCTCGCCCAGAAGCACTTCGTGTCGAGGATCCAGCGCTCGCCCGGCCTGACCTTCATGACGTGGTAGCCGCCGAGCGTCGAATCGAGGAACACGCTGCCCGTGCCGACGTACCGCGGCCGGAGGAGCGATTCGTCGGAGAACAGCGACACCCACCACGACGTGAGCGTCGGCCAGGGGACGTCCATCTGCACGCTGCCCTGCATGTGGTTGAGGGCGCCCCGCTCCGTGCGCACGTCGTCGTCGTCGAGATCGACCCGCACCCAGCGCATCCCCTCCGTGTGCTCGATCTCAAACCGGGCCATCGATCTTCACCTCCGGGCCGCGTTCGACGCCCCCCTTCGTCCAGTCGCACTTCCAGCCCGGGAACGCGAACTGCGGGTAGGGATCGGGGGGAAT
>RGVT01000299.1 GCA_010027105.1 Planctomycetia bacterium | reverse complement strand
GCCGATTTCAGTAGATTATCTTGTAGTAGCTGGCGGCGGAGGTGGTGGCGGCAGACATGGTGGAGGTGGTGGCGCCGGTGGATTGTTAACAGGCTCTTTAGGAAACGTACAACTAAACACAAATTATTCGGTTTCCATTGGAGCAGGAGGTACTGGGGTTGAGCAAGGTGGCACTAGTGGTTCTACGAGTACATTAACTTTAACATCCGGAAATATCACTGCAATCGGCGGTGGCGTTGGTGGTTATTTTAATGGATCAAGCTGGGTAGCTGCTGCCATTGGAGGATCTGGTGGGGGTGCAACAGCCACTGATTCCAGCGGTTCTGGCGCTGCTGGTACGGCAGGTCAAGGATTCGCAGGAGGAAATGCATCTAGAAATGCTTCAGGAGATTACCGTCCAAATGGCGGAGGTGGCGGAGCAGGCGGGGTTGGTACCGTCGGGTCTGGGTCGTCCAGTAATGGAAACGGTGGTCCTGGGGCAGCTACTACCATAACTGGATCTACATTGTATTTTGCTGGCGGAGGCGGCGGTGGAATGTGGTCAACAAGTGATACTTCTATTCCTGGCGGGTCTGGAGGCATTGGCGGTGGAGGCGGTGGTGGATGGTCAAATGGTAGTTATCTTGTAGCAACGCCTAGTAGATCGTTGTTAGGACCTGGAGGTGGATCCTCTTTAACACCTGGCGAATCAGGTGGGTCTAATTCGATGAGGATTCCTACTCATGCTCAAGGTGGCGCCGGTGGAATTAACACCGGCGGCGGTGGGGGAGGTAATGGGCAATCGGGGCTTGCACCTAATTACTCAGGCATAGGTGGTGGAAACGGTGGTTCTGGTGTTGTTATTCTAAGATATTCTAGTAATTATTATGTTAACATCGGTACCGGACTGACTGCAGAAACAGGACAAGTAAACGCAGCAGAAAAGTATACAATCATAAAGTCAGGCATAGGAAACTTTAATTTTACATCTACCCCGCCATTTAATATAGATTATTTGGTAGTGGCAGGTGGTGGTGGCGGTGCTAATTTATTCGGCGGTGGCGGTGGCGGTGGCGTGTTAACAGGAACCTTAATTAATGCTACAGTTAACACAATTTATTCTATAACAGTAGGGGCCGGAGGATCAGGTGGAGCAGCAGCTACAAATACCGCTAACAATGGATCTAAAGGAACTGATTCAACTTTTTCATCAATAGTAGCAACTGGTGGTGGCTACGGTGGAGCTCAGGCAGCTGGCGGACCCGGTGGGTCAGGTGGAGGTGGTGGCGGATGGGGTGCAGTGTCTTATGCATTTGGACCAGGGAACACTCCTTCTACTACACCAAGTCAAGGAAATAACGGTGGCCCGGGGTCAAGTGGTGACGGTGCTGGCGGAGGTGGTGGCGGAGCTGGTATGAAAGGATTCTCCGGAGCTATTTCGGGCGGTGGCGATGGTGGTACTGGTTCGTTTGTTGCACTCATGAATTCGTATTATGGCGGTGGTGGTGGCGGCGGAAGTTACACTGGTTCTTATGCTTCCGCCTCAGGCGGTGCAGGCGGAACCGGCGGCGGTGGCGCCGGAGGCGTAAATCCTGGATCCAATGGCGGAAACAATGGGTCTGCAGGAACGATTAACACCGGTGGCGGCGGGGGTGGAGGAACTCGACATACCCAAAGTGTCGCCGGCGGCGCAGGCGGTGCAGGAGTGATAGTATTACGCATACCAAACTTGTACACAGCCACATTCTCAGCAGGTATCTCTGCTAATGTGTCAACCAGCACCACTCAGGTTGGTTATAGAACATACACAGTCACTGGGGGAACCGGTACTGTCACATTCACTTAAATACTAGATTATGCCAGTAAGTTTTCCCTCAAACCCCACAACAGGTCAAACATATACATACAACAGTATAGTCTGGCGCTATGACGGCAATAGCTGGGTCAAGTCTGGTCAGACCATAACCGGACCCGCTGACGTCAGCGATAGAAACAATACCAGCACAGGATTCTTTAGTTTACCCCGCGGTACCACAGCCCAACGCCCAACCTCGGTTGCAGACGGGTATATGCGATTCAACACCGACCTAGATCGTGTAGAATACTATGACGCCACTGTGGCAGGGTGGATTACAGTATCGGGCATAACCAGCACACTAACCTCAATAGCAGTGGAATACTTGGTTGTTGCTGGTGGAGGTGGTGCTGGGTCTACGCATGGTGGCGGTGGGGGAGCAGGCGGATTTAGAACTGGTACTTTAACTTATGCCATTGGAACAAGAGTCAGTGTTACTATCGGCGGCGGCGGAGCAGGTGGAGTTGGTGGTGGATCACCGAACGGAGCACCAGGATCAAATGGTGGTAGTTCAATATTTTCCACTATTACATCAGCAGGTGGTGGCTATGGCGGCGGCGGCTATAATTCTTCAGTAGTTGGAGGTTCTGGTGGGTCCGGTGGCGGTAATGGATCTAACACTACTACAGCTGGTCCAGCTGGCAATACACCAAGTACTTCTCCCAGTCAAGGAAATGCAGGCGGTTCAGGGTCAGGAAGCACCGTTGGAGGTGGTGGAGGCGGCGGCGGAGCTGGTGCGGTAGGAGCGAACGGAACAGCTTCACCAGCTAAAGCTGGTAACGGCGGAATCGGTGCGAACTCAAATATAACTGGAACTTTGGTTACCTATGGTGGTGGCGGTGGCGGTGGTTCTGATGGACAGGCCGGTTATGCTCTGGGCACAGGCGGTTTAGGAGGAGGAGCAAATGGAAATACCAATGGGGCAGGTTCTGCAGCTCCGGCAAATTTAGGAGGTGGTGGTGGTGGTGGTGGTGGCGGTAGCGGAAATGGTGGTGCCGGTGGCTCGGGCATAGTCGTCCTGCGCTATCTTAGCATTTATTATATGTTGGCCGATGCCGGCCTAACCACAAGCACAGTGACGATTGGTACCAACAAAGTATCAACTTTTACTGCTGGCACTGGTAATGTAAGTTTTAGCAGCGACCCGCCGATTTCAGTAGATTATCTTGTAGTAGCTGGCGGCGG
>RGVT01000298.1 GCA_010027105.1 Planctomycetia bacterium | reverse complement strand
GCCTGGCCCGGGCCAGGCGGCCGGCTCACACCCCGGAAACGGCCGTCCGCGGCCGGCCGACGAGGGCCCCGAGGGCCGGCCCGGCGGCCATCGTCGTGAGCACGCACATCAGCACGCAGGCCACGAACAGCCGCAGATCGACGAGGCCGGCGTCGTAGGCCGCCGTCGCCATCACGATGCCGAGGATCCCCCGGGCGTTGAGGCCGCAGCCGACCGCCAGCGCCTGCCGGCCGTCCATGCCCGCGATCCGGCCGCCGAGATAGACGCCCGAAATCTTGCCGAGGAACGCCACGGCCGTGACCAGGGCCACCAGCCACGGGTCGAACCCGGCCACGAAGTCGGCCGAGATCGCCATCGACACGAAGAAGATCGGAGTGAACGCCGCGCAGGCGAAGTCGCCGATGATCGCGAACGGCTCCGGCTGCCGCTCGTAGATTCCGGCCAGCGCGATTCCCATCACGAACGCACCCAGGAACGAGTGCAGCCCCAGCCGCTCGGAGCCGGCCGCCGCCACGAGCGCCAGCGCGAGCACGCACGAGATCGCCCCGGCGGGATACGGCAGCCGCTCGTGCGCCCAGCGGAGCAGCCGCGGCAGGACGTACCGACCCGCGAGCACCACGGCGGCGAGGAACAGGGCGGCCACGCCGAGCACCGCGGCACCGGTGCCCCGACCGGCGCCATCCCGCCCGAACTCGGCCAGGATCACGGCGAACAGCCCCCAGCCCACGAGGTCGTCGACCAGCGTCGCCGCCATGATCGTGCGGCCGATCTCGCTCTTGAACAGCCCCATGTCCATCAGGATGCGCGCGATCACCGGATTGGCCGAGAGCGAGAGGAGCGACCCCATGAAGAGGGCCGTGGCGAACCGGTCCTTCGCCGTGACGCCGATGACGGCGGGAAACGCGTAGCACATCAGGAAGCCGAGCGCGAGCGGCACGAAGGTGCCCACGCTCCCCACGAGGAGCGCCCGGCGGCCGCTGCGCCGCAGTTCGGCGAGGCTGATGTCGAGACCGATCGTGACGATGAAAAACAGCATGCCCACGCGGACGATCGCCGTGCGGGCGGACGCCACCGGGCCCACGGGCGGAAACAGCCAGGCGAACATGTCGGGCGCGAGCCGCCCGAGCACGGTGGGGCCGAGGAGGAGGCCGCCGGCGATCTCCCCCACCACCGCCGGGATGCCGAGCCGCCGGGCCACCGCCCCGAGCACGATCGCGGTCGCCAGCAGCGTGGCCAGGTGCAGCGACAGCACCGTCCAGTCGGCCTGGGTCATGGCGCGGGTCCTTGCCGTTCGCAGGGTGGCGACGTGGCCGGTGGGTAGGTCACCGGCCGCCGCCGGCAGGGCCGCGGCGGTCGCCCCGAGCCGAGTGGGCAGCACAGGATTCGAACCTGTGACCTCTACGGTGTGAACGTAGCGCTCTAACCAACTGAGCTAGCTGCCCGGAATCGACCGGCGGATCGTAGCATCTCGGCGCACCATCGTCACGACGCGGCGTTTTCCTCCGCGGCGGCGGGCGGGTCGAAACGCGGGCCGGCGGTCTGCGGTCCCTCGTCGCCGGCGCCGATGCGCCGCGAGGCCCGCTTCGCGGCGGAGCCGTCGACGTGGGCCGCCAGATCCATCTCGCGGGAGAGCGAGGCCATCTGCTTGCGGAGTTCGCCGATCGTCTGACCGACCGACCTGCCCACCTCCGGCAGCCGCTTGCCGTAGAGCATCACGGCGATCGCGCCGATCACCACGATCTCGACAGGCCCGAGCCCGAACATGCGGCATCCCTCCCGGCGAAAGCGGCGGTCAGGAATGGCCGTCGCGACGGCTCGCCGAGCCCTCGTCTTCGATGCCCTGCACGCCCCGCTTGAACTCCACGATGCCCTCGCCGAGCGACCGCATCACCCGCGGCAGTCGGGATCCGAACAACAGCAGGATCACCCCGGCCACGATGATCAGCTCCATCGTTCCCAGGCCCATGAATCCAAACATGAACGACGCTCCGGGTCAGGCGGCACGCGGGCCGCAAACGCTCACCGTCGAAGTGTAATCCCGGCCGTCGTGGAAGCAAAATGCCCGGCTTCCCGCTCCCGTGCCCGGTGCTCGTGCAGCGGCGTGTGGCGGTAGTAGACCTCGAGCGCGAGGGCGGCGAGCGCCGTCGAATAGACGCGGCCGCCGTGCTGCCCCCAGACGGGATCAGGATCCCAGCTTCCCGTGAGGCCGCCGGCGTCCCGGCGCTGGAGCGGCAGGAGCGCCGCGACGAGCCGCGCGTTCCACGCCTCCCACTGCGGCCCCCCGGCGTGGAACGACGCGAGCGTGGCGTAGTACCAGGCGTAGACGTTCGGTCGGGCCGAGTCGGGCGGCTCGGCGGCGAGCAGCGCCAGCGCCTCCTGCGCCGCCGGATGCTCCGCCGGCATCCCGAGCAGGAGCCTGCAGAAAAGCGCCTCGGCCGTCATCGCCGCGGTCGGCCGCTCGCCGGGCCGGTAGGCGGCCAGCCCTCCCGCGCGGCCCGAGGAGACACTCTGCAGAAACGTCGCCGCCCGTGCCTCGGCCTCCTCGAGCCCGCCGACGCCGGCCTGCCGCGCCGTGGCGAGCGCCATCACCTGCCAGCCGAACTGACTCGTGTCGCCGCGGTCGCCCGCGGCGTACCGCCAGCCGCCCGTCGCGGGGTGCTGCAGCGAGAGGGTGTGCCGCACCGCCCGCTCGAGCGGGGGCCTGAGCGCGGCGTCGCCCGAGACCGCGCACGCCTCGCCGAGGGCGATCGCGGCGATCCCGTGGCAATAGAGCGCGGCGAAAAACTCGGCGTCGCCCGCGAGCGACCCGTCGGCCCGCTGCCGTTCAACGAGGAAGCGCACGCCGCGGTCCACGCTGCCGGCGTGCGCGCCATCACGATGCGTGTGGCCGGCGCCCAGGAAGGCGAGGAGGGAGAGGCCGGTGACGCCGTGGTCGCTCTTCGAGCCGGCATCGTGGTGATGCCCGGAAGCCGACCGCTTCGCCCCGGCGCCGTGGGCCGCCGCGCTCCAGCGGCCGTCGGCAGC
>RGVT01000297.1 GCA_010027105.1 Planctomycetia bacterium | reverse complement strand
ATCCACGCCGCCAACGTTCACTCTGAGCCAGAATCAAACCCTTCAATTTGTTGCTTGCCATCCACGGCCCGCTCGCGCGGGCCGCTTCCGTCTCGCGTGGCGATCCGAACCTCCGCCTTGGCGAAGAGCCCGGATCACCGGAGGCAAATCGAGGTATTCGATCTGTCTACTTGTTCAGTTCCCGACAGGACTGCCGCCGCCGCCTCTCGACGCCGCACGACCATCCCGCCGGTGCCGGTCACACGATCGCGTGCCGGCCGAAACCGAAAGAGATCAACTGCCGAATTGTCAAAGAACGTCCACTGCGGACGGCCTCGCGGCCGCCAACGGAGGAAAACACAAATCTAGCGGCCCGGCCCGGCAAGTCAACGCCCCCGGAAGCCAGGCTGCCAGAAATCGGCTCCGCCGGCCGCACGGGCCCAGTCGCGGAGCATCCACACCATACGAAACCCGCAACCGAACGGTTCACTTCCGCCGGAACGATGGTGCCGGCCCCGCGGCCACGCCCCGGCAGCCCTGGCCCGCGGGCCTATTGTTCCGCGTCCAAAATCACCGGCACGTCGAGCCGATGCCCTTCGCGCTCCACGGTGAAAAGCACCTGGTCGCCGGGATTGTGGGCGTCGATGACCGAGAGGAAGTCGTCGGCCGTTTTCACCGGTTGTCCGGCCACGGCCACGATCACATCGGCCCCGGTGCGGTCCACCCGCTCGAAGTCCGCGATGAACGGCCCCTGCCGCCGCCGCTCGCGGATCACACGGAATCCGTGCACCCCGGCGCGTTCGGCCGGTCCCTCCGGCGCGAGGGCCGCCACCAACAGCCCCCGGTCGGTCTGGTAGACGCGCGTGATCCCGGCGTCGGGCCGCACCACCTTCCCCTTCCCGATGAGCTGCGGCACGATCCGGCCGAGCGTTCCGACCGGGATCGCGAACCCGACCCCGGCGCTCTGCCCGGTCCGGCTGGCGATCGCGGTGTTCATCCCGATCAGGCGGCTCGCGCTGTCGAGAAGCGGGCCCCCCGAGTTGCCCGGGTTGATCGCCGCGTCGGTCTGGATGATCGACTTGATCGTGCGTCCGGTACGGGTGGGGAGCGAGCGATTGAGGCTGGAGATGATCCCCGTGGTGAGCGTGCGCTCGAGCCCGAACGGATTTCCGATGGCGAACACCCGCTGCCCCACGCGCAGGTCGCTCGACGAGCCGAACGTCACCGGCACGAGCACCTCCGGGGGTGCCGCGACCCGGATCACGGCCACGTCGGTGGCCGGATCGGCCCCGATGAGCGTCGCCTGGTGCGACGAGCCGTCGTAGAGCAGCACCTGGATCTCCTTGGCGTTCTCGACGACGTGGAAGTTCGTGAGCACGTGCCCCGACGTGTCGAGCACGATGCCCGAACCCGCCCCCTCCGACGGCACCTCCAGCAGGAACAGCCCGCTGGGCACGGTGGCCTTGGTGTTGATGTTGGCGACGCTGCGGTTGACCGCCTCGTAGACGGCGATGTTCGTGCGCTCGTCGGGGGTGAAGTGCCGCTCCTGCTCCGCAGCCGGGGCCGGTGGTGCGGCCAAGGCGGCCCCGGACACCCCCGTCAGGCACAGCGCCGCGACCACCCCCGGCAGTAGACCGCTGTGAAACATCACCGACACGGCACCCGGTCGAGGAACGGCGCCGGTCCCACTCGCCGGCCGCGGGGGAGTATCGCGGCTGCGCCGCCTCCCTCCAAGACGGAAGCGCTGCGAAAAGATGGGTACACTGCGAGAACTGGCCGGCACGGAGGATTCGACCAAAATCCGGGAGCAGGGCCGCAGACCGACGTTGGCGTCGGGCGGAGCGCCAAATATGCTCTCGCCCGACCGCCCCGAGTCTGCCTGGAGGACCATGTCCATGCGCACGCCTGTCTTGCTCGCGACGCTTCTCGTGACGGTGCCGGGGGCGTCGGCGGGCGGCGCCGAGCAGCCGCTCTCGATCACGTTCACCGAGAGCTTCGGCGGCAGCGAGTTCGCCCCGCCCGTCCAGGCCGTCGGCCTGCGGGCCAAGGCGGCCGTGGAGCCGGCCGCGGCGGTCGACGTCGTCGTGCTCGTCGATACGTCGGCGAGCCAGACCGGCGCGCACCGAGCCCGGGCCTCCGAGGCGGTGCAGGGCCTCGTGGAAAAGGCCCGTCCGGGTGACCGATTTCGGATCGCCGCGGTCGACGTCGACTGCACGCCGCTCGACGACGGCTTCGGGCCCGCCGCCGGCGCGGCGATCCGTGCGGCTCTCGAGGCGCTCTCCGAACGGACACCGCTCGGGGCCACCGACATCGTCACGGGGCTCGACGCAGCCGCCGAACTGTTCGCCGCTCCCGCGGCGGGCCGGGCGATCGTGTACGTCGGCGATGGCCCGGGGCTCAACGGCATCGACGCGGCGGAATTCCGCGCGGTTCAGGAGAAGCTGCGGTCGCGGCGGATCGCCGTCTCGAGCGTCGGCGTGGGGCCGCACGTGAACTGGCCCTGCCTGGCCGCGCTGGCCAGCGCCACGGGCGGCATGCTGCTGGTGCCCGACGAGGCCTCCCCGGCCCGCGACGCCGGGGCGCGGATCGGTGGGCTCGCCATCGCCGCCGTACTCTGGCCCGAGGACGTGGTGCTCTCCGGAAAGACGCCCGTCGCGAACTATCGGGGTCTGCCCGGCCGGCTGCCCCCGCTGCGGGCCGACCGCGATTCGGTGCTCCTCGTCGGCGGCGAGCTCGAGGACGGTCGGCTCGACCTCGTGCTGGAGAGCCCCGCCGAGGGGCAGGCGAAACGCCCTGCGGAAGTGGCGATTCCCCGTTCCGTCCCGCGCCAGGAAAACGCCTATCTGGGCGAACTGTTCCGCAACGCCCTCCCGAACGACGGCACGTTCCTCCCCCTCCTCGGCCGCGAGGGGCTCGAACTCGCACGCACCGCGATCCGGGGGGAGGCGGCGACGCTGGCCGCCCTGGCCAAGCAGGCCGAGGCCACGGGCGCGCACGAGTCGGCCGTGCGGCTGGCCGTCGCCGCGCTGCGGCGGGATCCCGACAACGTC
>RGVT01000296.1 GCA_010027105.1 Planctomycetia bacterium | reverse complement strand
TGTTTCCACGTTCCGGGGGCCACGCCGGCCCGCCCGTCGCCCCCGTGCCAGCGTTTCGCCGGCCGGGGGTTGCGGGGGGGTCGCTCACACTGCATACCTCTCTGCCGTCACAGGCCCGCCGCACCGCGGGCACTTGCCGTCCTCGGTCGGCTCGTCCCCGTGGACGAAAGCCTGCCAGCCGCACCGCATCTCCTCGGCCTGCTTGACGTGCCGGCACGTCCCGCGGAACCGATAGCCTTTGCAGTCGCAGATCATGCCGTAGCCATACGCTGCCTGCGGAGGGAACGGCCCCCAGTAGACGAGGTGACCTTCCACCTTCGCCTGCCAGTGTCTGACCGTCTCGCAGCACCAGTGAGCCTCTACGTTGAAGTCAGGCATCGGAGTCGTCCTCCCACGCCTTGATCGTCCACTCTCCGATAGTGTGCTTCATCCCCGGCTCGACCATCGGGCTTTCCGCCCACTGCTTGAGGTTGTCGGCCACCTCGGCGGGAATCTCGGTGGGCCGATCCTCGCCGTCCTCGACCTCCTGCCACCCCCAGCGGTGATAGGAGTCTCCGGGGGGAACGTCGGACTCATGACCCCACCCCTTCGGCAGAATCAGCGTCAACTCCCACCGCCCGCCGCGGCCGACGCTAAAACCAGCGTATGCCGCGTTGTCCCGGCGGTCGCGGCTCGCGTCCGACCAAGCGGCATCGATCGCATCGCGGATGCGGTCGAGGTTCTTGGTGAACCGGATCGTCCGCTCGCCCCGCCCCTGCGTGTCGAAGTCATCGCTCACCGACACCTCGACGTTGATCTCGCCGTCCCGCTGCGTGATGCAGGCCGACGCGATCTCCTTCTTGCTGCCGTACCACCCGGTCGTCCAAGCGTATCCCTTGCCGCTGGCGAGGGCCGCCGTGATCGCGGCCTCCAACGGCTCGTACCAGTCGGTCAGACCGCAGTGAGCGCCGTCGTTCCACGCCCGCGGCAGTTGCCCGGGCGTGGCGATCTCGTCCACGCGGCAGGGGTCCAAGGCGAAAGTCGCCGTGGCCTGCCGTGGAGACTTCCGCCGCCCCTGCTTCTTCTCGGTGACCTCCTCGCAGGCGACGAGATCATCGAACGAGCGGTGTCCGTCGATATCGAAAATCCACACGCCGCCGTTCGTCTTCTTGACGCTCAGGTAGTCGATCACGCCGGCCGGCAGGTCGGCCAAGTCGAGCCGCCGCCGGTTGCGGGTCACCTTCACCAGCACCGCACCCGCGACGCTCTCATGAAACGTCGCCGTGTAGGTCGTCTTCTTTGTCGCAGTCATCATCGTTCGTCCCTCTCCTCTCGTTCCCCCATCCGGGGGTCTGTGGTGATCATCCCATCGTCGAGCCGCCGCGGCAACGAGCCGGGGCGGGTCACTCATTGCAGTTCACGCAGGTAGCACTCTAAATACCCGCCATCCTTAGCGCATATCTCAGCGACGTCACCGACGATCTTTATCGACGCTATCTCGATGTAGCGGCTGCACTCGCCGTTGTCAGGATCATTCCAAAAGACCGTGTCGCCGCAGGCCAAGCCCTCTGCATCTTTCGTTGTCATGTTTCTATCCCTTACGCAAGTGAAATCATTCCATCGTCGGGCCGCCCCGGCAACGAGCCGGGGCGGGTGTCGGGTCACGCGGGGGAGTGGCCCCCGAAGCAATCCACGAACATCGTGATCTCGTCGTTCGCCAGCCCCTCGGCCACAAGCCGGCGGGCCGACTCCATCGTGATGCAGTCCTCGTAGCCGATCATCCGGCCAGCGGCGTCGAACAGGTCATGCTCGCAGTAGCCGATCCAATCCAGTTGATGCCGGCACTCGACGTCATCCAGCCAGTCGAATGTCTCCCGCGTCAGCGGGCATCGGCCAGCCTCTGCGCACTCCTCGTAAAACCGCTTCATCGCTCCCATCGTCGCGTTTCCTCTATCGGGTCACTGGTTTCCACGCACCGGGCCACGGTGGCCGCGGTGTCGTTTGTCGTCATGCTGCTTCACCAAGCATCTCCGCAGCCGCCTCGATCGCGTCGTCGCGATCGTTCGCGAGGCTCTCATAGGTGGCGTGGTCGGCCGCCTCGGTCGCCCACATGGCGAGCGCGTGCGTCCGCACGACTCGCCGCAGGGCCGCCTCCAGTTGCGCCTCCCGGCTCGATCCGGTCAGGAAGGTCAGAAGTCTGTGCATCGTCGCGTCTCCTCGTTCGGGGGTCGTCGTCCGGTTTCGCCGGCCGGGCACCGCGCCCGGCCGGGAGTCGTCGTCGTCAGGCCGCATGCGGGTACATCACGACGACGTACTGCCGCCCGCGGATCGTCGTCAGGTCGTAGCCGCCCTCGTAGAGCGACTGGAGGCGGTGCATCTGCTCCTCCTCCATCTCCGGGTTCGCCAGCACAACGCACCCGTCCGGCATCACCTCGGCCCGGTAGGCATCGAGGTGGTGGTGCGTCCCGTTGATCACGACCTGCGCCAGCAGGCGGTCTTCCGGGGGGCCGTCGTTCCATCCGATCGCCTCCCATGCGGCGTCGGGGATCGTCATGTTGATGGTCTTCATGTTCAGGGTTCCTCGTCTCTCGGGTTTCCATCCACGGGGCAGGCTCGTCGCCGGCATCCCCATCGCCGGCGCCCGCAGGCGGCGCCGGAACCGGGGGCGGCCGGGTCAGGATTCGTTGCTGTAGTAGGTAACCATCACCGAGTCGTCTGGCAGGAAGACGAGCCGCCGGTATCCGCCGGCATCGTCCAGAACGCACAGCACAGATTCATTCGGGCCGTTCTCGGTCGATGTGACCTTCATTCCCGGCTGCCGCTCGTCGTCATCAAGCCGGATTCGATCGCCGGACAGCACAGAACTCGCGTTTTCGACACTCATCGCTGGTTTCCTTCTACGGGGTCTAGGTTTCCATCCACGGGGCCACGGTGGCCGCCGACTCGGCGCCTCCCCGCGGGCAGGAGGCGCCGGCTCGGGGGTCAATCGTCGGCGTTCGCAAACCACTCATCGGGATCGGTGCCGGCGGGGCACGGCCCCGGATACTCGG
>RGVT01000295.1 GCA_010027105.1 Planctomycetia bacterium | reverse complement strand
GCCTCGAGAAACGCCAGCTCGTCGGCGGCCAGCGGCACGGGCCCGGCGAGCCGGCGCCGCCGGGCGACGTGGCCGGCGCGGGCGATCTCGTGCTCGAGCAGCGTGCGGGCCGACTCGAGCGCCTGCCCGGCGGCCACGCAGGCGTCGACGATCCCCAGCCGGCGGGCCTCCGGGCCGTCGACCGGCTCGCCCCCCGCGGCGAACTCCACGGCGGGACCGGGCCCGATCAGCCGCGCGAGGCGGACGGTGCCGCCCCACCCCGGAAGCAGCCCGAGCTTCACCTCGGGGAGGCCGAGCGAGGTGTGGTCGGCCGCGGTGGCGATGCGGAAGTCGCAGGCGAGCGCCAGTTCGAGGCCGCCGCCGAGGCAGGTGCCGTCGATCACCGCCACGCTCGGCCACGGCCGCGCCGAGAGCCGCGTGAAGAGTTCGCGCCCGACCGCGGAGAGCCGCTCGGCCTCGGCAGGGCCGCGATCCGCGAGCGCCTCGAGGCGGGCGATGTCGGCGCCCGCGAAGAACGAGCCCGAACGGCCCGAGCGGAGCACGAGGCCCCGGGGCGGAGGCCCCTGGTCGAGCGCGTCGAGGGCGGCGGCGAGGTCCGGCGGCACCTGTTCGGTGATCACGTTCTGCCGATGGCCCGGCACGAGGAACGAGAGCACGACGATGCCGTCCTCGAGCCGGTCGGCCGTGACGGTGGTCGATTCCCTGGGCAGGGCCGGCATCGCGTGGTTCCGTGGGGTGCCGATTCCGGCGGCTTGGCTTGCCCGGATCGGAAAAACCGCTAGTGTATCCGCTGATTTTGGCAGCCCCACACAGCGTGCGCCCACGGAGGGAGATGGCCATCATGACGAGTTCCACCTCGACGACCGGCCGCCCGCCCGGGGACGACCGCGGCGCGAACGCCGGCGTCGCGGCCCGGGCCTGCATCTGGATCGGGCTCGTGGCGATCGGCGTGTGTGGGCGGCTCTGGCAGCCCGGCTGGAACGTGACGCCGATGGCGGGCGTGGCGCTCGCCGCCGGCGCCGTCTTCCCCAACCCGCTCGTGGCGGCGACCGTGCCGATCGCGGCGCTCGCGCTCGGCAACCTCGTCCTCCCCGGCTACGGGTCGGCGACGATGGCCGCGGTGGTGTACGCCGCGACGGCCTGGCCGGTGCTCCTCGGACGGTGGCTCACGGTTCCGGCCGCGATGGGCCGGTTGCGGTGGCTGGCGGCGGCGGGCGGCGCGCTCGCGAGCTCGCTCGTCTTCTTCCTCACCACGAACCTCGCCCACTGGTGGCTGTCGGCCGACTATCCACACACGGCCGCGGGGCTGGCCGCCTGCTTCGTGGCCGCCCTCCCCTTCTACCGCTGGATGCCGCTCGGTGACCTGGCCTGGACGGCGGTCATCCTCGCCGGCCTGTCGGCCTCCATCTCGGCAGCGCGGTCGTCCCGGGCCGCCGCGGCCGCTTGACTGCCCGGCGGCGGGCCGCAGAATGCTCGGGGAGATCGCATCGGTTCGTGGTCCCCGCCGCGGGAATGGCGGAATTGGCAGACGCGCCAGGTTGAGGGCCTGGTGGTAGTAATACCGTGCAGGTTCAAGTCCTGTTTCCCGCACTCCTACCGAGACCGGCATGGATTCGACGTCCGACGGGGTGAGTCCAGCTGCGGGTGAGGCCGCGGAGCCGACGGCTCCCGACGCGCGCATCGCCATCGGCTCTCAACGCGCCGGGGTCACGGGCCCGGCGGGCGGACGGGAGCGGCGGCCGGCACGGCCCACACCGGCCCCCCTCGACGCCGTGCCGCCCGGGAAGCGGGTCGCCGTGCCGAACCTGCGGGGGGCGCTCGAAGAGGACCTCGCGCAGGACTTCGAGGCCGCGCTCGAGGGCCTGGCAGTCGACGACCTGCTCTCGGGCAGCGTACCGGCGTCGGCCGAGGCGACGCTCGATCCTGGCGCCCGGGTGACCGGCACCGTGGTGAGCGTCGGGCACGACACGGCGTTCGTCGATCTGGGCGGCCGCCGGCAGGGCGCGCTCAAGCTTGTCGGCCTCGACGAGGTGCCGCACGTGGGCGACGTGCTGCAGCTCTCCGTGGGCGGCCGCAACGACGACGACGGGCTCTATGACGTGGCGCCGGCCAACCGTGCGGTGGCCATCGAGGACTGGTCGCAGCTCGAGGCGGGCATGATCGTCGAGGCCCGCGTGACCGCGGCGAACAAGGGGGGCCTGGAATGCGAGGTGGCCGGGCTCCGCGGGTTCATGCCGGCCAGCCTCGTGAGCCCGTGGCGGGTGGAGAACCTCGAGGAACTGGTCGGGCAGACGCTCGAGAGCCTGGTCACGGAGATCGTGCCGGCGGCGCGGCGGCTCGTGCTCTCGCGCCGGGCGGTGATCGAGCGGCAGGCGGCCGACGCCCGGGCGACGATGCTCGAGACGCTCGAAGTGGGCGAGGCTCTCGACGGCATCGTGCGGAGCGTGCGCGACTTCGGCGCGTTCGTCGACATCGGCAACGGCGTCGAGGGGCTCGTGCACGTGAGCCAGCTCTCGTGGGACGGCGTCGAGGGGCTCGTGCACGTGAGCCAGCTCTCGTGGGACCGGGTGGCGAACCCGGCCGAGGTGCTCCAGCCCGGGCAGAAGGTGCGGGTGATCGTCAAAAAGATCGATCGGCAGACCGGGAAGATCGCCCTCTCGGCCCGCGACCTGGTCGAGAGCCCGTGGACGCACGCCGCGGTGACATACCACGCCGGGGCCACCGTCAAGGGCACGGTCAGCCGGATCGCCCAGTTCGGCGCGTTCGTGAAACTCGAGCCGGGCGTCGAGGGGCTCGTGCACGTGTCGGAACTCGCCCGGCGCCACGTGCGGAGCGTGGGCGACGTCGTCAAGGAGGGGGAGCCGGTGGAGTGCCGGGTGCTCGCCTGCGATCCCGAGGCGCAGCGGATCTCGCTCTCGATCAAGGCGCTCGAGGCGACCCCCGCGGGGGCGGAGCCCGCCGACGAGGCGGCCGAGCCGGCGGAGCCGGCGGCCCCGGCGCCCGGCCCCGCGCACAAGCGCGGCCAGCCGCTCAAGGGTGGCCTCGGCGGCGATTCGCAAGGGGCCCGGTTCGGCCTCAGGTGGTGAGCCC
>RGVT01000294.1 GCA_010027105.1 Planctomycetia bacterium | reverse complement strand
CTGGCAGAAGTCGGCGACCGCGGCACAGTCGAACGGATTGCCGAGCGTGTGGGCGAGCATCACCGCCCGCGTCTTGTCGCTGCGGGCCGCCTCCAGGCGATTCACGTCGATGTTGTAGGTGGCATGCTTTTCCGGGTGCTCGACGTCGACAAAAACGGGCACGCAGTTGTTTTGCAGGATCGGGTTGACCGTCGTCGGGAAACCCGCGGCGACGGTGATCACCTCGTCGCCGGGCTTCAAGGCTTCGTGCAGGAGCTTGTGCGACGTGAGGGCCGTCAGGGCGAGCAGGTTCGCGCTCGACCCCGAGTTCACGAGGCTCGCACACCGAGTGCCCACGCGGGCAGCGAATCGTTTTTCAAAGTCCTCTGCGAACCGCCCCGTGGTGAGCCAGAAGTCGAGCGAACTGTCGACGAGGTGTTCGACCTCCGTGGCATCGAACACGCGGCCCGCCACCGGCACGGCCTGCCCGGGTGCGAAGGGTCGCGAGGGAAAGGCGAGCCCGACATACTCCGCCACGAGCGCACGGATCTCGTCGCGAACCGCGTCGGCGGTGCGGCGATCGGCTGAATGACTCATGCGAGTGACACCCTCGTTGCCTGTGGGGCGGCTTCAAACGCCGCGATGTCGGCCTCGCAGAGCCCGCGGGCTCGCGTGGGAGGTGCGGTGGATCGCCTCGTGCGCCGTGAGCCGGGGCTCCCAGGGCAATGCTGCCCGGGCCTTGTCGATCGCCAGCCGCAGGACGTGGGTTTCGATCGGAGCACGCGGATCGTGAATGTCTTCCCAGGAACCGGCGCCCCAGGCACAGATGAAGATCTGTGCCAGTTCACTGACGGTCACGGCGTCGCCCGCGGCCGGCCCGAAATTCCAGCCGGCGCACCAGCGCGGGCCAGGCTCGGCGAGCATCGCGGCGGCGAGCGTGAGGTAGCCCGAGAGCGGCTCCAAGACATGCTGCCAGGGGCGGACGGCGGCCGGGTTGCGGACGGGCACGGGCTTGCCCGCCACGAGGTGGCGGACGATGTCGGTGACGATCCGGTCCTCGGCCCAGTCGCCACCGCCGATCACGTTGCCGGCCCGCACCGTGGCCAACTGCACGCCGTGCTCGGCGAGCCGCTCGGGCGGGAAGTAGCTGCGGCGATACGACGCAGCCACGAGTTCCGCAGCGCCCTTGCTCGCGCTGTAGGGATCGCGGCCGCCCATCGGGTCGGTCTCGTCGTGCGGGTGGCCGTCGTCGTGCGGCTCGTAGCACTTGTCGCTCGTGACGGAGATCAGCACGCACTCCTCGCCGCGGTGACGCACGGCGTCGAGCACCGACGCCGTGCCCACGACGTTCGTCGAAAACGTCTCCAGCGGGTCGCGATGCGACAGTCGCACGAGCGGCTGGGCCGCCAGGTGCATCACGACGTCGGGCTCGGCGGCGGCCACGGCGGCGGCGAGCCGGGCCGCGTCGCGGATGTCGGCCTCGTGATGCACCGCCACGAGGTCGCGGATCCGGGCCACCTCGAAGAGCGACGGGGTCGTCGGCGGCGGCAGCGAGTAGCCGGTGACGGTCGCGCCCAGCCGATGCAGCAGCATCACGAGCCACGAGCCCTTGAAGCCCGTGTGGCCGGTGACGAACACCCGCGTGCCACGGAGTGTGTCCAAGCTGTACGTGCCGCCCATCACCACACCTTCCAGGCGGCCGCACCGTCTTTCCAGAGCTCGTTGACGTAGAGATAGTCGCGGTAGGTGTCGACGGGAAAAAAGAACCCTTCGTGCTTGTAGGCCATGAGCTGGCCCTCGGCGGCCAGCCGCTCGAGGGGCTCGTTCTCGAGGATCTGGAGGTCGCCCCCGGAGAGATAGTCGAAGATCCGCCTGTTGAACACGAAAAACCCCGCGCTCACCCACCCCTCGACCTTCGGCTTCTCCGAGAACCGTGTCACGCGCGACTGGTCGTCGATCAGGGCGATGCCGAACCGGGAGACCGGCTGCACGGTCGTCACGGTGGCGAGCTTGCCGTGGGCCTCGTGGGCGAGGAGTTTCCTGATGTCGACGTCGGCAAGACCGTCGCCGTAGGTCACGATGAACGTGTCACCCTTCACGTGCTGCTCGATTCGCTTCACGCGGCCGCCCGTGTTCACCTCGACGCCCGTGTCGGCGAGCGTCACCTCGAAGTCGAAGGGCTCGCTGGTGCCGTGGTACCAGACCTGCCGGCGGCCGCCGACGGCCACGGTGCAGTCCTGCGTCATCGCCTCGTAGTTGAGAAAGTAGTCCTTGATCATGCTCCCCTTGTAGCCGAGGCAGAGCACGAAGCGATGGAGGCCGTGGTGGCCGAAGAGCCGCAGGATGTGCCAGAGGAGCGGCCGGCCGCCCACCTCCACCATCGGCTTGGGGCGATACTCCGTTTCCTCGCGCATCCGCGCGCCCTGACCGCCGCAGAGAATCACGACATCCATCGGGAAATGGCTCCTTCCGCCGGGGATCGGATGGCAGGGATGCCAAATTCCCCGGAACTCCAAGACTACCACGGAAACCCGCTAAAAGAGGGCGTCTGATGCGGCAGCGCCACGAGACACCGGCCTTTTGCGGTTACTCACGATCTGACGGCCCGGCACAACCCCCCGCCTCCGCCGGGAAGATTCGTTCGCCAGCGAGCCGATCTCCGACGCCGATCCCGATGCAGCCGCCCCGAGGCGCCGTGGCGGCCCGCCCTGCGGATCTTCGGCGCCCGTGTCGCTCGGGGCGTTTTGGGCGTTGGCCGTGAACGTCGGCGGGCAGGATGCCACGCTCGCGATCAACTCGGAGTTTGCCAGGGTGGCCACGCCGCTCGGCGTGCCGGCCGAGGGGCGGCCGCGGGCGTTGTCGTCTTGACAAAAAGTGAACTCTTGTACACTTTTGCACAGGGCGTTTGCCGGCGATTGACTTTGCATCCCAGAAAAGGGATAATACAAGTGGCGGAATATCGTGTCGAGCCGATGTCCCCAAAGCCGCTTGAGTGGGTCGGCTCATCAAGGGAATCGCTGGGTCGTTTTCCAGGGCCCGTGCGGCGGGAGTGCGGTTATGCGCTGTACCTGGCGCAACTCGGCATGAGCGGCCTGAATGTCAAGGCGCTCA
>RGVT01000293.1 GCA_010027105.1 Planctomycetia bacterium | reverse complement strand
GATCGGCTCGAACGCGGGATTCAGCGGCAGGAGCTGAATCGAAGAGTGCCGCCAGCCGTCGGCGGTGACCGCCAAATCTGCAGATAGTTCCGAGTGGTACTTCTTGACGGTGAACCGGCCGCCGTTCTCTCCCGTGCCTTTTCACCGCGAACTGCACGAGCACGATCCGGCCCTCGCGCGCGCCCGCCGGACACGGTCGGAACCGGCACCATGAGCCGTCCGGGATCAGCGGCTTCATCGATGTGCCCGTCACCCGCGCCACGAACATGCCGGGCTTCACCGCGACGCCCGGCACCTCCGTCCAGCCGATCTCCTCCGGCACGCTCTCCGGGCCCCAGATGAAAATGGTGGCAGTCACCTTTTTCCTTTCGCAGCGAGACGGGGGCGGCGTTTCAGGGGACGCCTTAGCCGCCAGTTGACGGACTGATGATCTTCTGTACACCCCCAAGGTGACCGTTGCGGGCGAGCGAAGTGAAGTTGCCGCAATATCGGATCCGTTATATGATTCCGGAGCCGCAGAGCGAACCCCGCAAGCCGCTCGTTTGGCTACATGGCCGCGTGAGGACGCCGCCATTCACCAAGCAGGGGTGAGAAGAGGCCGGGATGCTGCTGGGACTGTTGCAGGCCGGCGAGACCCTCTCGATGCCTTACTCTCGGCCGCTTCCCGCCATCGGGCCGCGGTGCGCGGAATTGCGTATTCGAGACGCGGAGCACAACTGGCGAATCGTTTACCGGCTCGACGACGACGCGATAATCGTCGTGGAAGTCTTCGCGAAGAAAACCGAGGCCATACCCGATGAAATCATCCGAAGGTGTAGGCAACGGCTCGGGCACTACGACAAGGCGTCGCGCGAAGCGACCGAAAGGTGACGCCGTGACGATGACCGCCAAGAAGCGCAGGCCGCTGAAGGCCGCCGGCTGGCGGGTTGGCGACGCAGCTGAGTTTCTCGGGCTGTCTTCCGACGAGAAGCAGCTTGTCGAAGTGCGGTTGACCCTCGCCCTGGCCATCAGGCGGCAGCGCCAGGACCGCGGGCTGTCGCAGAAGCAGCTTGCCGAGCGAATTGGCACGAGCCAGCCGCGGATCGCGAAAATCGAAATCGCCGCAGTGGATGTGTCGCTCGACCAGCTCGTCCGCGCCTACATCGCCGCCGGCGGGCGAATCGAATGCACGACGACGGGGTCGACGGCTTCAAAAATGCTCCGCCTGAAATGCGGTTCTGCCCCGTGAGTGGGCGACGGCATCCGCGGACGGCCACCCAGCCGCATGGCGGCAGTCGATGACCCGGCGGGGCAACCTTAGGTTCCGGACGGGGTTTCAAAGGACGATTTCGAAGCGATCGTGCAACGCTCGACGAATCGCGGGTTCAGTCGGCGGTCGATCCTGGCCGTGGCGTGGGGATACGCTGGTGACGGAAAATACATCAGCATGACCGTACCCCACGAACGCCGAGAAAGTCCTGAACCGTCGCCAGCTGAAATGGCCCGGCTGCAGCAACTGCGTGCGGCCGTCGAGGCCGAGCTGCCGGATCTCGTCGCCAGCAACCAGCTGCGGAAGGAGGCCCGCGAGGAGGCATCGATCAGCGGCGCGATTCGCGACGCGATCCATCGAAGTGACATGCCTCTGAACGCAATTGCAGTGAAGGCCGGCCTGCCGCCGCTCCATCCTCCCAACGGTAACTGTGATGACCGCCCCGGCGGGCGCGTCCTTCGTTATTTCGCTGCACGCGTGCCGCATGTTCGAGGGGTGAACGTCGCCAGAGATATCGCTCCTGTTCTCGGCCGGCCCGCGTGGCTCCCCGACCTTTGCCCATGATGCTCGGCGAAAACGGAAACGCTGGCCCACGTGCCATTGGCCGGGATATCCTGCAGCGTTCATGATCGACCACACCGGCCCCGTGAGCCCCGTCATCGCCCCCGGCGACACGATCGCCGTGACCGGGGCGACCGGCTACGTCGGCGGCCGCCTCGTGCCCGCGCTCCTCGAAGCGGGCTACCGCGTGCGGTGCCTCGTGCGCGAACCCCGCAAGCTCGACGCCCGCCCCTGGCGGCATCATCCACATCTCGAGGTGCTCGCGAACGACCTCGGCGACGCTTCCGCGGTGGCCGCGGCGCTCGAGGGCTGCCGCGCCGCCTACTACCTCGTGCACTCGATGGTCGCCACCGGCGGGGCCTATGCGGATCACGATCGAGAACTCGCCGCCGGCTTCGCCCGGGCGGCCCGGCGATCGAACGTGTCGCGGATCATCTATCTCGGCGGCCTCGGCGAGATGGGGCCGGATCTGAGCGAGCACCTGCGGTCGCGGCGGCAGGTCGAAGAGGAGCTCGCCTCGTGCGGCGTGCCGGTCACCACCTTCCGGGCGGCGATGATCATCGGCTCGGGTTCGGCGTCGTACGAGATCCTCCGCTATCTCGTCGAGCGGCTCCCGATCATGGTGACGCCCAAGTGGGTGGCCACGGAGTGCCAGCCGGTGGCGATCGCAGACGTGTTGCACTGGCTCGTCCGCTGCCTCGAGGTGCCCGAGACGGCCGGCAAGACGCTCGAGATCGGCGGGCCCGACGTGATGCCCTACCGCGACTTGATGCGGGTGATGGCCGAGGAGCTCGGCCTCCCGCGGCGGATCATCCTGCCGGTGCCGGTGCTCACGCCGCGCCTGAGCTCGCTGTGGATCAATCTCGTCACGCCGGTGTCGTATCGCATCGCCCGGCCGCTGGCCGAGGGGCTCAAGAATCGCGTCGTCGTCACCGACGACACCACGCAGCGGCTGATGCCCCACCCGGCGCTCGGCGTGCGCGAGGCGATCCACCGGGCCAAGGTGAAGATCGATCAACACGCCGTCGAAACCCACTGGAGCGTGGCGGGGCCCGTGCCCGGCGACCCGGCCTGGGCGGGGGGCACGGTGTTCACCGATCGGCGGGTCGTCGACATCGAGGCCGATGCCGCGAGCATTTATGCCGCGGTCTGCCGGATCGGCGGGGGCAACGGCTGGTATGCGGGTGACGTGCTCTGGCAGCTGCGGGGCTGGATGGACAAGCTCGTGGGCGGCCCGGGGCTGCGGCGGGGCAGGCGGCATCCGGAGATGGTCGAGTTTGGCGAAGCG
>RGVT01000292.1 GCA_010027105.1 Planctomycetia bacterium | reverse complement strand
CTGCGTCGACCTGATCCACACGGGCGTCGCCGACGCCCCGCGTCTCGAGACCGACCCCGAGCGACTCACAGCGTTCCGGCCGCCGGGGGCGTGACGTCCTAGGGCTTATCCGAGATAGCTGGAGCGACGGATTGGTGGATCAGGTGACGTAGGCGAGGGGTCGGCGAACGCTCGAGGAGCCTTGGGCCGCCGCGGCCCACGCGACGAGACTTTTGCCGCCCCGAAGCCGGTGCTACACCGAAGTCGGATGCGGTCTAGCGGAGCGCCCGGGCGATCTCGGGGGCGAAGTAGGTGAGGATGCAATCCGCGCCGGCCCGCTTCATGACGAGCAGGCTTTCGAGCGCCGCCTTCGGCCCGTCGAGCCAGCCGTTGGCCGCCGCGGCCTGGATCATCGCGTACTCGCCGCTCACCTGGTAGGCGAGCGTGGGCACGCCGAAGGCCTCTTTCACCCGCCAGATCACGTCGAGGGCGGTGCCGGCGGGTTTCACCATCACCATGTCGGCACCCTCGGCGAGATCGAGGGCCACCTCGCGGAGCGCCTCGGCGGTGTTGGCCGGATCCATCTGGTAGGTCTTCTTGTCGGCCACGCCGAGGGAGGCCGCCGTGGCGAGCGCCGCATGGCTGCCGACGGCGTCGCGGAAGGGGCCGTAGAACGCCGAGGCGTATTTGGCGGCATACGACAGGATGCACACGTCCTGCCGGCCCGCCGCGTCGAGGGCCGCCCGGATCGCCCCCACCCGGCCGTCCATCATGTCGGAGGGTGCGACGACGTGGCAGCCCGCCTCGGCGAGCGCGGCCGCCTGCTTCACGAGCACCGCGACCGTCTCGTCGTTGAGGATGCAGCCCTCGCGGAGCAGGCCGTCGTGGCCGTGCGTCGTGTAGGGATCGAGGGCCACGTCGCAGATGATGCCGAGGGCGTCGCCGGTCTCCTTCTTCACGGCCCGCACCGCGCGGCAGACGAGGTTGTCGGGATCGAGGGCATGGCGGGCGTCGTCCGACTTGTGCCCGGCTTCGACCACGGGAAACAGCGCGATCGCGGGGATGCCGAGGGCGGCCGCATCGGCCGCAGCCTTGACGATCCCGTCGACCGAAAGCCGCTCGACGCCCGGCATGCTCGCCACCGGGTGGCTCGCCTCGTGCTCGTGGACGAAGAGCGGCCAGACGAGGTCGGCCGGCGCGAGGGCCGTCTCGGCGACCATGCTCCGCAGCCAGGCGTGCTGCCGGGTGCGGCGGAGGCGGGTCGATGGATAGCGGCCGGGGTGGGCGGTCATGGGAGGTGTGAATCGCGTGGGGCGGTCAGCAGGTGGCGGTGGCGGACGACGTGTCGGTCTCCCAGACGACGATCCGCCGGACGACGATCGGCAGGTCGCCGAGCACCTCCGGGGCCACAACCTCGAGCAGGTAGCGGGCCATGTTCTCGGCGGTGGGGTTGGAGGGCAGCACGAACATCTTGCCGGGCTCGACGAGCTCGAGCGCCGCGATGGCGTTGCTGTCCTCCGCCCACACGATGAAGCCGTGGTCCCAGTGCTCGTCGATCCAGCCGAGCAGCCGCCGCTTGATCACGGAAAAGTCCACGATCCGCCCCACGTCGTCGAGCACGCAGCCGCCGCCGCGCGGCATCACCTCGATATCCACCTTGTAGTTGTGGCCGTGGAAGTGGGCGCACTTGCCCTCGTGTCGGAGGAGCCTGTGCCCGGCGCAGAACGTGATCTGCCGCGTGATGGAGAGCTGCGTGGAGACCGGCGTGGGCATGGGGAGACCGTCCTGCGCGGGCCGTGTCAGGCGGAGGCGGCCGCCTCCGTGGCCGTCTCGATGCGGATCGGCTGGATGTCGAACTTCGGATTCTGCCCGAGGAACCGGCAGGGATTGTTGTGGAAGACCTCGATCGCCTCCTGGAGCGAGTGGCCGCGGCGGCGGTATTCGAGGATGCACTCCTGGAGCGTGAAGGGGTCGCTCGGCCCCCAGTCGGCCGACGAGTTGACGAGAATCCGCTCGGGGCCGAATTTCTCGAGCATGTCGACCGCCCGCTTGGGCGAGCACTTCGTGATGGGATAGAGCGTGAACCCCACCCAGTAGCCCGCGTCGAGGCAGGGCTTGATGGTCTGTTCCTCGACATGGTCGATCCAGATCCGCTCGCGATCCACGTTCATGCCGGCGAGCACCTCGAGCACACGCCTCGTCCCGTGGGCCTTGTCGGCCAGGTGCGGCGTGTGGATGAGCACGAGTTGGCCGTGCTTCATCGCCATCTCGACGTGGGCCTCGAGCGATTCACACTCGTTGTTCGTCGACTTGTGCAGCCCCGTCTCCCCGACGCCGAGCACCGTGGGCTTGGCGAAGAACTCGGGAAAGTGCTTGAGCACCTCGCGGGTGAGCACCGGGTTCTCGGCCTCCTTGGGATTCACCGCCACCCAGCAGAAGTGCCGGATGCCGTACTGGGCCGCCCGGGTCGGCTCGAACTCGCTGATCTGCCGGAAGTAGTCGATGAAGGTCTCGGGATAGAGCCGGTCGAACCCGGCCCAGAACGCCGGCTCGGCCACGGCCACGACGCCACTCATCGCCATCCGCTCGTAGTCCTGGGCGGTGCGGGCGATCGCGTGGTAGTGGGGCTGGATGATCTGCATCGCTCGTCTCGCGGGTTCCGGAGGCTAGACGGTCGCGAACAGTTCGAGGAGGGCCACCGTCCGCTCCCGCGCGGGCTTCTGCTCGGCCACGATCTCGAGCGCCCGGCGGATCACCGCCAGCTTCTTTTCGTCGGCGGCAAGGCCGTTCGAGTTCCCGTTCCGCGCCACGGCCGCGTCATACCGATCGAGATACGCCGCGATCTCGAGCAACTGGTGCCGCGACTCGAGAAAATACGTATCGACGACCTGGGCGGGCTCGAGCATCGCAAAACTCCCTCGCGACGGGCTTTCTCAATGATACCTCGCTCCAAACGCCCCGGGAGGGCGTGCGGTTTGGCGGCGTACCCGTAGGACAGGCTTCAGCCTGTCATGCCTTCGAGGCGTGTGCCGGCTTCGGGCTCCCCATATCCCGTCGCCGGACGTTCGCCTTCGCCCTCCAGGCTTCGGCTCACTCGGATTTGCCTGCGCTGCGCCATCCATGGCT
>RGVT01000291.1 GCA_010027105.1 Planctomycetia bacterium | reverse complement strand
CGCCCGCCGGCGACGCGCCCGCTTCCGGCCGGCTCGAGCGCGAGGCCGCTTTCGGCCGCGAAAGCCGCGTTTTTGCCGATCAGACGCCCGCGGTGCCGGGTTTGGCACCCGGCGTGCATCACCTCCCTCCGGCCCCGGCCGCGCCGCGGCGCCCCCCCGAGCACCGGAATCGGAGAACAGCCATGCCCCGCGTTTCCACGAAGCCCGCCGTCCCCCGCAAGGTCGGCCACATCGACGACCCGGTGCGGCTCTACCTGCTGCAGATGGGCGGCATCCCCCTCCTCACCCGCGACACGGAGGTGTCGAGCGCCAGGCAGATCGAACACTGGCGGCGCAGGTTCCGCGCGACGATGCTCGGCAACGACCTCGTGCTGGCCGGCGCGATCAGCCTGCTCGAGCAGGTGCAGGCGGGCCGGCTGCGGCTCGACCGCACGATCGAGGTGTCGGTGACGAACGGGCCGAACCTCGAGACCCTGAGGCGGCTCGAGCAGGAGAAGCGGGCCCTGTTCCGCACCGCGATGTCGCGCAGCACGCCGCCGGCGCGCCGCCGGGCCGCGTGGCGGCAGCTGGTGCGCAAGCGGAGCAAGGCGGTGCGGCTCGTCGAGGAGATGCGGCTGCGGATCCAGCGGCTCTACCCGCTCCTCGAGAAGCTCCGGCAGACGGCCCGCCGGATCGACGCCGTCGGCGAGGTCGTCGGGCCGGCCGGCGGTGCCGCCTCCGCGCGGCAGGAGCAGCGGCGGCTGCTGCTCGCCGTGCGCGAGAGCCGGGTCACGCTGGCACGGCGGCTCGCGCTGCTGGCCGACCTGCAGGCCCGCTACGACGCCGCGAAGCGCGAGCTGGCGGCCGGCAACCTCCGGCTGGTCGTGTCGATCGCCAAGCGGTATCGCAACCGCGGCCTGACGTTCCTCGACCTCATCCAGGAGGGCAACTCGGGCCTGATGCGGGCGGTCGACAAGTTCGAGCACGCGCGGGGCTTCAAGTTCTCGACCTACGCCACGTGGTGGATCCGCCAGGCGATCACCCGGGCCATCGCCGACCAGAGCCGCACGATCCGGGTGCCCGTGCACATGGTCGACACCATGACGAAGCTGCGGAACCTGGCCCGCGACTTCCGGCAGCGGCATGGCCGCGAGCCGGCGGTGGAGGAGCTCGCGACGCTCGGTGGGCTGTCGGTCGAGGAGGCGACGTGCGTGTGGCGGATGTCCCGTCAGCCGGTGTCACTCGACCAGCCGATGGGCGAAGGCGAGGAGATGGACTACGGCGACGTGGTGCGGGATCACCGCGAGGAGGATCCGCTGCGGGGGATCAACGACACGTCGCTGCGAGACTCGATCGGCAGGGCCCTCGGCGCCCTCACCTACCGCGAGCGCGAGATCCTCCGCATGCGGTTCGGCCTCGCCGACGGCTACGCCTACACGCTCGAGGAGGTGGGCTCGATCTTCAGCGTCACCCGCGAGCGTGTGCGGCAGATCGAGGCCAAGGCCGTCGAAAAGCTCCGCCGGCCCGGCACGCACAACAACCTTGCGAGTTTCCTCGACGGCGCCCTCGCCGACCGCCTCGCGGGGCACACCGAGCCGGAACTCGTCGGCCAGGCCTAGCGAGGGCTTCGCAGACGCGCGTCCCCATGTAGGACAGGCTTCAGCCTGTCATGCCTAGCCCATGTGGGACAGGCTTCAGCCTGTCATGCCTAAGCCCATGTGGGACAGGCTTCAGCCTGTCATGCCCTTCGATAATCACCCGCATTCGGAGCCGGCGGTAGGCATGCTCGACGGATACTTCACGGAACGGCACGGCATCCTGCCGTCCGTTCCTTGGCCGACCTCCGTCGGCTGGTGATGACCCGGCCTTCCAGGCCTGGCGATTCATGGTCCTCAACGACTCCCTGCGTCTGCGCGTGCCCATGTGGGACAGGCTTCAGCCTGTCATGCCTAAGCCCATGTGGGACAGGCTTTAGCCTGTCATGCCCTTCGATAATCACCCACATTCGGAGCCGGCGGTAGGCATGCTCGACTACGGTCGTGTTGAGAGTACAGGACTCGTGGGTTTTGATCAGACGCCGACGGTCCTCAACGACTCCCTGCGTCTGCGCGTGCCCACCGACCGTCTCCGCCGAACCTGCTCTGCGCCTACGAAGGTAGAAGCCCGGCTGTGTTGCTCAGGCCTTCGCTTCGTCGAGGGCCTGCTGGAGGCGGACCTTGGGCTGCACGCCCATGGGCTGGCTTCACGCGACGGCTCGGCATCGTGCCGACCGTCGCTTGGGCGACCTCCGTCGCCTCGTTCGCACCCGGCCCTCCGGGCCTGACGTCTTCCGGACGGGCATGGGCGGGAGCCCGGCTGTGTTGCTCAGGCCTTCGCTTCGTCGAGGGCCTGCTGGAGGCGGACCTTGGGCTGCACGCCCATGAACTGCTGCACGAGGCGGCCGGCCTTGAAGATCATGATCGTGGGAATGCTCGCCACGTTGTAGGCCATCGCCACCTGGTTGTTGTCGTCGACGTTCACCTTGCCCACGCGGAACGTGCCGGCATTCTCCGCCGCGAGCTCCTCGATCGTCGGGCCGATCATCCGGCAGGGGCCGCACCAGGGCGCCCAGAAGTCGACGAGCACCGGCACGGGCGAGTCGAGCACCTCGCTCTGGAAGTTGGCGTCGGTGAATTCCAGGGCGTGCTGACCCATGACGGAGGCTCCTGCTGGCTGTGTGACGGTGTATCCTGCCGTGGTCGCGGCCCGGCGTCGTGCCGGGCTCGGGCGCACGGAGGGCGGCAGTATATCGACCTCCACCGGTTCTGGCAGCGGGATCCCGGCATGGGCGGAAACGACGGCACGCACGACGCCGCCCGCTGCTGGCTCGTCGCACGGTGCGCCGACGGGCGGGTCGCGGGGGGCGTGGCGGCGCTGCCCGCGGCGGTCACGGCAGCGGAGGGCGACGGCCCGCTCGTGCGGGTCGAGGCCGCGGGCTTCAACTACAAAGATGCCCTGGCATGCGCCGGCCACCCGGGAGTGGCCCGCACGCTGCCGCTCGTTCCGGGCATCGACGCAGCGGGCACGCTCCTGGAGGCGGGGGCCGGGCTGCCGGCGGGCGCAGCCGTCGTCGTCACGGGAAACGGGCTCGGCGAGACGCG
>RGVT01000030.1 GCA_010027105.1 Planctomycetia bacterium | reverse complement strand
CGACACGGCGCCCGCCCGGTTCGTGGTGACGCTGGCCCGGCTGTTTTGCGACATCGAGGCCTGCCGCTGCCTCGAACGGACCGCCGCCGCCGCGGTGGCGGAGGAGATCGGCCGGCTGGTCTCGAACGATGGGGCCGTCGTCGTGTCGGGTGAGTCGGCCGGTTCGGCGGCCGTCGTGGAGCGGGTCGAGCGCTGGGCGGCGGTTCAGGAGATCGCGGCGACGGCCGGCGGCCCGCCACCGTGGGGCGACGCGAGCGAACAGCGGCGGCGGCTGGCGACCGCGACGGGCCTGCGACTCCTCGGCGGACGGGGACGGATCCTCGTGGGGCCGGGCAGGCAACCGGCCTGCCGCTCGCGCCGGCTGCTGGAGTCGGCCCGGGCGGGGCGGGCGGCGGTTCGCCGGACGGCCGACCTCGTGCTGCGGCCGCCGCACGAGGTCGCGGCCGCCACGGCCCGGCGGCTCCTGCCGCGCGACCTGCACGCCGCCGATTCGGCCACGGCGATCATCCGCACCGGCTGGCACCGCGACGCGCTGCGGGTGCTCGTCGACTACCGCGAGGCGGTCCCCCGGCTCGAGATCGCGACCGGCGACCGGCTGCTCGTCGACGGGGCGTGGTCGTGGCTGGTCACCCTCGACGGCCGGCCGCTCGAGGCCGAGAAGCCCTGGACGGTCGCGGGGTTCGAGTCGGACCGCAAGGCGACGTTCCTCGAGATCTCGGCGCCGCTCGGCGGCGGGCTCACCCTGGAGCGGCAGGTGGTCGTGCTCGTGCGTGACGCCGTGGTGCTCCTCGCCGACGCCGTCACCGCACCGACGCCGCCGGCAGACGTGCCGCTGGAGATCGAGTCGGCCGTCTGCCTGGGGCAGTCGCTGGAGGCCGAGCCGGGGGAGGAGACCCGCGAGGTGATCGCCTACGACACCACGATGCGGCTGATGGCGCTGCCGCTGGCGCTGCCCGAGTGGACCGCCGCGCCGGGCCCGGGCACGCTCCGCGCGGCCGACGGCCGCCTCGTGCTGCGGCAGGCGTCGCTCGGCGGCAGGCTCTACGCCCCGCTGTGGTTCGACTGCGATCCCGCCCGGATCGGCCGCCCACTCACCTGGCGGCAGTTGACCGTGGCCGACACCCGGCAAAACCTGCCGCGGCACCAGGCGGCCGGCTTCCGGGTGCAGGCGGGGCTCGAGCAGTGGCTTCTCTACCGGACGCTCGACCTGCCGCGGAATCGGTCCGTGCTCGGGTGCAACCTGTCGTGCGAGTTCCTCCTCGGCAGGATCCGCAAGGACGGCGAGGTCGCCCGCACGCTGGAGATCGAGTAAACGGTCCCGCCCGGTGCACCCGTGAACGACCCTGCGGGCCCGCGGCTGCGGGCGAACCTGGCCGCGGTGCTGGAGCGGATCGCCGAGGCGTGCCGGCGCGCCGGCCGCGGGCCCGGCGACGTGCGGCTGGTGGGTGTGACGAAATACGTGCCGGCCGAGCTCGCTGCGGCGCTCGCCGCCGCGGGCTGCCACGACCTCGCGGAGAGCCGGCCCCAGGCGCTGTGGGAGAAGGCCGCGGCCCTCGCCGGCCTCGACCCGCCACCGCGCTGGCACCTCGTGGGCCACCTGCAGCGGAACAAGGTGCGCCGCACGATCGGGTTCGTGACGCTCCTGCACTCGCTCGACAGCCGGCGGCTGCTCGCGGCGCTCGACGCCGAGGCCGCCGCTGCGGGCCGGCCCTGCGACGCCCTCGTCGAGGTGAACATCGCCGGAGATCCCGGCCGCACGGGCCTTCCGGAGGCGGACGTGGCGGGTTTCCTCGCGGCGGCAGCGGGGTGCCGGAACGTGCGTGTGCGGGGGCTGATGGGGATGGCGGCGGCGCCGACGGGCGCCAACGCCGCGGACGCGGCCCGCCGGCAGTTCGCCCGGCTCCGCGAGCTCCGCGACCGCCTCCGCGGGGAGGTCGCGCCCGACGTGTCGCTCGACGAGCTCTCGATGGGAATGAGCGGGGATTTCGCGGAGGGGATCCTCGAGGGGGCCACGCTCGTGCGGGTGGGCAGCGCGTTGTGGGAGGGGGTCGCGTAGCCCGCGCTACTCGTCGAACCGCACGGCGAGAATCTCGAACTTCATCGTGCCGGCCGGGACGTCGATCGACACCTTCTCCCCCACCTTGCGGCCGAGCAGCCCCTGCGCGAGCGGGCTGGCCACGTTGATGCGACCGGCGTCGTAATCCTCCTCGCCGGCGCCCACGAGCACGAAGATCTCCTCGTCGCCGAACTTCAGGTCCTTGACGACGACCGTGGCCCCGAACACGACCTCGTCGCCGGCCTCCTTCGGCCGTTCGACGATCACCGCGCGGGCGAGCTTGTCGGCGAGGAGGTTGATCTTCGCCTGCATCATCCCCTGGCTCTCGCGGGCCCCGTGGTATTCGGCGTTCTCGCTCAGGTCGCCCTCGCTGCGGGCGGCGGCAACACGCTGGGCGAGCTTCGGCATCTCCACCGTGTTGAGGTGGTCGATCTCCGCCTTGAGCTTGTCGTAGCCGACGCGGGTCATGGGGATGCGATCTGACATGTGGGATTCCAAAAAATGGTCGTGACGTGGGCCGGGAACGCCCGTGTCGCCGGGGCGGAAACGGCCCCGACCGCCTATCGTGGCAGGTAGAGCAGGCAGCCGCAGCCCCGGCAGTGTACCACCCGCCCCATCGCGAGTTCGGCGAGCATGTTGCCCGTGAGCTGCTGGAAGCAGCCGCCGCAGCTGGTGCCGTCGACGGCGGCCATGCCGTCGGCCCCCTTGCTCTTCACCGTCCGCTGGTAGAGCTCGCGGGAGTCGGCGGGGAGCTCGGCCTCGGCCGCCGCCAGGTCGCGCCCGACCCGCACCGACTCCGCCTCCAGCCGGGCCGTCTCGCCGTCGACCTCGGCCTTGGTTTCGGCCAGGAGTTTCCTGGCGGCCGCGATCGCCGACTCGGCCGGCGGCAGCTCCTTCTTCACGGCGTCGACCCGCTCGAGTCCCTCGAGGATCTCGTCCTCGAGCACCTTCGTGGCCATCCGGTCGGCGGCGATCTGGTCGCGCAGCGTCTGGTATTCGCGGTTGGTCTTGCAGGCGTTGAGCTTGCCCTCGAGGTCGAGGATCTTGGCCTCGGCCGACCGCAGCTGCAGCTGCTTCTGGTCGGCGGCCAGTTTCGCCTTCTTGATCCCGTCGAGGGCGGCGGCGTGGCCCGCCTCGGCCGCCCGCAGCTGCTGCGTGCGGGCGGCGATCCGCCGGGGACCGGCCGCGAGCTGGTCGCGGAGGTCGGCGAGCTGCCTGTGCAGCCTGTGCAGCGTGCGGAGGGCGTCGGCGGTGACGGCGAGCGACATGATGGTTCCCGGAATCGCGGCCTGGATGGCCGCCGCTTCGGGAGTGTAGCAGATCGGCCGGCGGGGGCGCGAGAGGCGGAAGCCGTTCGGTGTTACTCGGCGTTGGTGAGGAAGGATTCGAGCTGCTTCGACCGCACCGGGTGCTGGAGCTTCTTCACCGCCTTGGCCTCGATCTGCCGCACGCGCTCGCGGGTGACGCGGAAGATGCGGCCCACCTCCTCGAGCGTGTAGGTGTAGCCGTCCGTCAGGCCGTAGCGCAGGCGGATGATCTCCCGCTCGCGGTAGGTGAGCGTCTTGAGGAGCGACTCGATCCGGTCCTTGAGGAGGCCGGTCGTGGTCGACTGCGTCGGGCTCGCCGTGCCGAGATCCTCCACGAACTCGCTGAAGCTCGCGTCCTCGCTCTCGCCCACGGGGCGGTCGAGGCTCATCGGCTGGCGGCCCATGTCGATCACGCGGCGGGCCTCCTCGAGGCCCACGTCGGCCTCCTGGGCGATCTCCTCCACCGTCGGCTCGCGGCCGAACTCGTGGAGCAGCTTCTTGGCCGTCGTCCGCAGCTTGGAGAGCACGTCGATCATGTGCACCGGGATGCGGATCGTGCGCGACTGGTCGGCGATCGCGCGGGTGATCGCCTGACGGATCCACCAGGTGGCGTAGGTCGAGAACTTGAAGCCGCGGCGATACTCGTACTTGTCGACCGCCCGCATCAGCCCCGTGTTGCCCTCCTGGATGAGGTCGAGGAACGAGAGGCCGCGGTTGCGGTATTTCTTGGCGATCGAGACGACGAGCCGGAGGTTCGACGCCGACAGGTTGCGCTTGGCCGCCTCGTATTCCTCCTGCAGCTTGCCGAGCATGCCGACCCGCGTGCGGAGCGACCGCGGGCTCTCGAGGGTCGAGAGCATCAGATCGCGCAGTTCCTTCCGCATGTCGGCGCGATCGTCGCGCGACCCCTCGCCCACGGCCAGGGCCCGCAGGTCGTGTTGGAGCCTGTCCATCCGCCCCGACATCCCGCGGAGCAGCTTCATGAGCGGCTGCACGCGGCGGGTGCGGAGCGAGAGCTCCTCGACGAGCGTGAGCGACTTGGCCCTGGTCCGCCGGAAGCGGAGCCGGGCCGCGCGGGCCTCGTCCGCGGGCGTCCGCCTGCTGATCAGGAGGCGGAAGTCGGCCCTGTTCTGGGCGAGGAGGTGGTCGAGCGTGGCCAGGTTGTGCGGCATCCGGGCCTGGATCTGCTCCTTCGTGAGCCGCTCGGTGAGCGAGACCTTGATCGTACGGTCGAACGGCAACTTCCCCTCGTGCACGCGCCGGAGCGTGTCGACCGTGGCCCGCATCGAGTAGGAGCAGCCGAGGATCGCGCGGCGAAACCGCTTGCGGGTGACCTCGATCCGCTTGGCCAGCGCGATCTCCTCCTGCCGCGAGAGCAGCGGGATCTCGGCCATCTGCGCGAGGTACATGCGGATCGGGTCGTTGGCGGCGTTGGACGGCGGCGTCGTGATCGGCTCGTCGCGGCGCGGCCTGGCCGGGGCGGGCTGCGGGGCACCGTCGGCGGCGGCCCGCGGCGCCGGAGGCGCGTCGACGATGTCGATCCCCTTCTCCTCGAGGGCGACGAGCAGCGCGTCGATCTTCTCCGGATCGACCGCCTCGTCGGGCAGGAACGCGTTGACCTGGTCGAACGTCAGGTAGCCCTGCGCGAGCCCGGTGGCCATCAGGGCGGCGAGCTCGTGGTCGCCGTGGTGGGCCGTGGCGCGGGGCGTGTGATCGGGGGTCGGGGTCGCGATCCTGTTCGTCGTGATCATCGTGGTCTCCTTCACCATCGTACCGTCACTCGCGCACCGCCCCCCGACCGGCCGGGGTGAAGTCCGCGGCCGGTCGATTGCAGCGACGAGGCGGGCACCCTCACCCGTCCTTGGGTTCGGACATGCCCTGGGCGGCCCGCCGCTGCGCGACGAGCCGTTCCAACAAAACCGCCTCCGAGCCCGGATCGAGCCGGGAGGATTTCAAGGCCTGGACGCTCGCCTGCGCCTGCCGCTGGGCCACGCGGCGTCGCAGGGCGTCTTCGAGATGGTGCAGCCGCTCGGCCGGGTCGAGCGGCCCGCGGGCGGCCGTCGCTTCGTCGACGGCGACGAGCAGGCTCTGCAGCGCCGGGTCGGTGATCGCCAGGAGGAGCCCCGCGAGGGCCACGGGGCGGCCGGCGTCGTGCAGGTGCCGCGCGGCGGTGAGCACGGCCCGGCCCTCCGCGCTCTCCAGATCGTCGGCGGGCACCTCGCGGACGATCAGCCCGATGCTCTCCGGCACGCCGACGAGCACCTCGATCACCTCGCGGTCCCAGGCGGGCAGCCGCGTCACCGTGGCGGCAGCGGGGGCAGGGGGCGCGGCGGCGGGCCGTTCCGACCGCAATGCCACGAGGCGGCCCCGCAGCGCCTCGCGCGACAGGCCGAACCGCCGCGCCAGCCGGCCCAGCACCTGGTCCTCGCGCAGCTGCCTCTGCGACGGGCTGAGGGGCGACCGTTCGGAGACGCCCGCCAGCGGCTTGAGCACGCTTTCGACGGCATCGAGCACCGCGTCGTCGCCGCCGCGGCCGGCCAGCCGCGCCTCCGTCTCGTCCATCCGATAGTCGAGCGGATCGACGGCGGCGTCGAGGAGGGCCTCGAAGGCGGTTCGTCCCTGCTCGAGCACGAACTCGCAGGGGTCGACGCCGGCGGGGAGGCGGGCGATCCGCACGTCGATCGGCTCCGCGAGGATCACGTCGAGGATCTCGTCGGCCCGCCTCCGGCCCGCCTCGTCGCCGTCGAGCACGAGCACGATGCGATCGGCGTGGCGGCGCAGGAGCCGGGCGTGGCGCTCGCCGAGCGCGGTGCCGAGCACGGCGACCACGTCGTCGATGCCCGCCTGCCGGGCCGCGAGGCAGTCGGTGTAGCCCTCGACGACCACGGCCCGCCGCGACGCGACCATCGCCTGCCGAGCGGTGTCGAGGCCGTAGAGCATGGAGCTCTTGGAAAATACGGGTGTCTCGGGGGAGTTGATGTACTTCGCCGAGTCGGGAGGGGCTCCGGGGAGCACCCGGCCGCCGAAGGCGACGCAGCGGCCGAGCTGGTCGCGGATCGGAAAGATGACGCGGTCGCGAAACCGGTCGTAGTGGCCGGAGCGGTCCTGCCGCTCGATCACGAGCCCCGCGCGGGCCAGGTTCGCCGTGGGGATGCCCGCCGCGGCCGCCTGCCGCAAGAGCCAGTCCCACGCAGCCGGCGCGAAGCCGAGTTGGAAGCGGGCCACGGTGTCGGCCGAGAGCCCGCGGGCCGCGAGGTAGTCGCGGGCGGCGCGGGCCTCGGGGCCGCCCGCGAGGCAGGCGGCGAACCGGTCCGCAGCCCAGCCGAGCGTCTTCAGCACGGCCGACTTTTCGTCGCCCGACAGCCCGGAGCGGCCGCGGGAAAGCGGCATGCCGGCCCGGTCGGCGAGCTGCTCGAGCGCCTCGCGGAACTCGATCTTCTCCATCTTCATCAGGAAACTGAACGCGTCGCCGCCGACGTTGCACACCCAGCAGCGGAAGGTCTGCCGCTCGGGGTTCACCTGCAGGCTCGGCCGCGAATCGTCGTGCCACGGGCAGAGCCCGGCGAGCGCCTTGCCGGAGCGCCGCAGGGCGATGTAGGAGCCGACGAGCTCGACGATGTCGGTCGCGTCGCGGACCCGTTCCTTGAGATCGTCGTGGGGCGCCGCACCGGCGCTCGACGGCTGTGACACGGGCGATGACGGCACGCGAAAACTCCGGGGAAGCTGCCGACGACCAGGGTGCCGCCGGAATGTAGGCCGCGACGGAAAACGGGTCAATCGCGCGCGATGCCCGCGCATCCTGCCCAGATTGCGGATGCTTCGCCGACTGGGCCGCCTGCCCGCCGCGCTACGAAAGCAGCCGCTGGACGCTTTCCAGCAGCCGATCCATCGCGAACGGCTTGCGGATGTAGTCGTCCACGCCGAGCATCTCGGCGTAGGCCTTGTGGCGGCTCCCCTCGTTGGCGGTGATCATGATCACCCGCAGCGGCACCGGCCTGCTCCGCCGGAGCCGTTCGAGCACGAGGAATCCGCTCCGCTTGGGCATCATCATGTCGAGCACGACGAGGTCGGGGTTTTCCTGCTCGGCGAGCACGAGGCCCTGGTTGCCGTCGCGGGCGACGAGGATCTCGTAGCCCTTGGCCTCGAGCACCGTCTTCATCGACTCGACGATTTCCACGTCGTCGTCGACGAGGAGCACCCGCTTGCCGCCGGCCGATCCGGCGGCCTTCGCCGCCGGCCGGGGCTTGGTTTCCGGGGCGGCGGCGTCACCGCCGGGGCCGTCCTTGGAGGCCGTCACTTTCCGAGCGCGTTTCTGAGCTGGCATGTCTGTGGTGGCGGGCGTGGAAAAGGGATTGGGATCGGAGCCAACGGGGCACGGGCGCCGTCGCGAGACAGGGCGGGAGCCGTGCCCCCGCGCCCATGCAGACTAACAAGCCGCTCGCCCGCTGCCAAACCGCGGGAAAAACCGGCTGGCAGAGCCATCAGAAGTGCCGCGCGGGGTCGTGAGCAGCGCCGTGAGCGGGTCAGGGCTCCGGGACCGTCGCCGCCGGGCTGGTGCCCGACGTGTCGCCGAGCACGAGCGCCGCTCCGGCGAGGCCGAGCGCCGCGCCGAAGCAGACGTCGCTCGGATAGTGCGCCGACGTCGCCACCCGCTGCGCAGCCGCGCTGGCTGCGAGGAGGGCGAACAGCCAGCGGCCGTGCGGATACCGCCACGCCAGCGCCGCCATCAGCCCGCAGGCCACCGCCGCGTGGCCGGAGGGAAAGCTGTGGGAGTCGGACCGGCTGCCGGAGGCGGGGATCAGGCCGAACGTGGCGAGCGCCGACGCCTGGGAAGCGACGTCGATCGCCCGCGGCCGCGCCCGGGAGACGCACAGCTTCACGACGTCGACGGCCAGGCCGCCGCAGGCGACCGCGGCGATCATCCGGGCCATCCGCTGCCGCGCGGCCCCGGGCTGCAGTGACGGCCGGACGACCGCGGGCCAGGAAAGCACCGGGAAGGCGAGCCCCCGATCGAGTACGAGCGCCGTCACCAGCAGCGTCGCCACGCCCAGCGAATGAGCGCACACCTCCGAAAAGTTGAGGAAGCGCAGCAGCTCCTTGGGCACGCGGCCCGCCTGGCAGAAGGCCGCCACCGGCATGTCGATCGCCAAGGCCGCCACCCCGACGAGCGCGAGCAGGCCCGCCGCCGCCAGCAGCGCGCGCCGCGGCCAGGGTGCACCGCGGGCCGGCGGCGGAGGGTCGGCTCGGGGATGCGTCGGAGCGATCATGAGAGAATCGTCGCACAGGCGGGCCCTCGCGGTCGAGTGCGGATTCGGCCCGTCAGGTCCAGAGGCAGCGGTCGAGAATACGGTAGTTGATCGCCTCGCTCACGTGGCCGCAGCCGATCGCGTCGACTCCGTCGAGGTCGGCGATCGTGCGGGCCACCCGCAGGACCTTGTCGTGGGCCCGCGCCGAGAGCCCGAGGTCGGCGACCGCGCCCCGCAGGAGGTCGACCGCGGCCGCCTCGAGCGGGCACGCCTCGCGGATCTGGCGGCTCGTCATCCGGGCGTTCGACCGCGTGGCGAGGTCGGCGAACCGCCGCGCCTGCCGCGCGCGGGCCGCGAGCACGGCCTCGCGCATCTGGCCGCTCGACGTGCCCGGCCGCGTGGCCGCCAGCTCGCGGAACGGCACCGCCGGCACCTCGAGGTGGATGTCGATCCGGTCGAGGAGCGGCCCCGAGACCTTTCCCATATATCTTTCAACCTGGGGCGTCGTGCACTGGCACTGGCGCCGCGGGTCGCCGCGGTAGCCGCACGGGCAGGGGTTGAACGCCGCCACCAGCATGAAGTCGGCCGGGAACCGCGTCGTCGTGCGGGCCCGGCTGATGGTCACGGTGCCGTCCTCGAGCGGCTGCCTGAGCACCTCGAGCGTGCGGCGGTTGAACTCCGGCAGTTCGTCGAGGAAGAGCACGCCGTTGTGCGCGAGGCTGATCTCGCCCGGCATCGGGATCGAGCGGCCGCCGACGAGGCCGGCCTCCGAGATCGTGTGGTGGGGGGCGCGAAACGGCCGCGTGGCCAGGAGCGGCTGCCCGGCCGAGACGAGGCCAAGCGCGCTGTACACGCGGGTCGTTTCGATCGATTCGGCCGCCGTGAGCGGGGGCAGGATCGTGGGAATCCGCTTGGCGAGCATCGTCTTGCCGCCGCCGGGCGGGCCGAGCATGGCCACGTTGTGCCCGCCGGCGGCGGCGACGCAGATCGCGCGTTTGGCCGCCTCCTGGCCGCGCACGTCGGCAAAGTCGATGTCGTAGTGGGCGTAGCGGTCGAACCATTCCTCGACCCGCGGCGGGGTCGGCGGAATCTCGAGGTCGCCGGCGAAAAACTGCACCGCCTCCGCGAGCGTCGATACGGGGATGATCTCCACCTCCTCCACGACGGCGGCCTCCGAGGCGCTCGCCGCCGGCACCACGACGCCGCGGAGTTTCTTCTGCCGTGCCGCGGCGATCGCCATCGAGAGGGCCCCGCGGGCCGGCCGCGTGAAGCCCTCGAGCGAGAGTTCGCCGACGACGGCGTAGTCGTTGAATCGCTCCGAGGAAAATTGCCCGCTGCCGGCCAGGATGCCGAGCGTGATGGGGAGGTCGAAGGTGGCCGCCTGCTTGGGGATCTCGGCCGGGGCGAGGTTGACGACGATCCGGTCGTTGGGGCGGTGGAATCCGGAGTTGACCATCGCGCGGGCCACGCGGTGGGTGCTCTCCCTGATCGCGGTGTCGGGGAGGCCGACGAGGACGGTGGAGGGGAGGGCCCCGGTGGAAACGTCGACCTCCACGTCGATCGGCACCGCGTCGATGCCGGAGAGCGAGAAGGTCTGGAGGCGGGCGAGCATGGGCGGGTCCTTTCGTGGCGCGTGCGGGGAACGCAGCCGTGACGGCGACGGCGATGACAAAAGTGTACAAATGAACACACGTGAATGCAAGTGGCCGGTGGGTGGGCCGGAAGCATCGGTTTCGGCTAGGCTGGATCCATGGTCCGCAGGCCCGTTTGCATCGCGTTGTCGCTGGTCGCATGCGTCGCAATAGCCGCGCTGGCGGAAGCGCGGGCCGACGAGGGGATGTGGCTCTTCAGCCATCCGCCCGTGGCCCGCATCGAGCGCGACCATGCGGCGGCCCTCGGGGGCGCGCGGCTCACACCCGAGTGGCTCACGCACCTGCAGCGGGCCTCGGTGCGATTCAACTCGGGCGGGTCCGGCTCGTTCGTGTCGGCCGACGGGCTCGTGCTCACCAACCATCACGTGGGCGCCGATGCGCTCCAAAAACTCGGCACGCCGGAGCGCGACTATTACCGCGACGGCTTCGCCGCCGCGGCGCCGGACGACGAGCTGCCCTGCCCGGATCTGGAACTCAACGTGCTCATGTCGATCGAGGATGTGACCGCCCCCGTGCAGGCCGCGGTCGCGCCCGACATGGATCCTGCCACGGCCTTCGCGGCCCGGCGGCGCGTGATGGCCGAGATCGAGCAAGAGTCACTCACCGCGACGGGGCTGCGGAGCGACGTCGTCACGCTCTACCAGGGCGGCCGCTACCACCTCTACCGCGCGAAAAAATACACCGACGTGCGGCTCGTGTTCGCCCCGGAGCAGCAGATCGCCTTCTTCGGCGGCGACGCCGACAACTTCGAGTTTCCCCGCTACAACCTCGACATCTGTTTCTTCAGGGCCTACGAGGACGGCCGGCCGGCCCGGGTGCCCCATCATCTCGCGTGGGCGGAGCGGCCCGTGCGGGAAGGGGATCTGGTCTTCGTGTCGGGTCATCCCGGCCACACCGATCGGGCGCGGACCGTCCGCGAACTGCTCGCGCTTCGCGACCGGCAGGTGCCGTTCACGCTCGGCGTCGTGAACCGGCTCGAGGCGCTCTATGCCGCCTACTGCGGGGAGGGCCCCGAGGAGCACCGGCAGGCGATGGCCGATCTCTTCGGCGTGCAAAACGGGCGCAAGAACCGCGAGGGGCTCCTGGCAGCGCTCCTCGATCCCGGGCTGCTGGCCCGGAAACGCGCGGAGGAGACCCGGAGGCGGGAACTCGTCGCCCGGCGGGTGAGCCCGCCCACGCCGTCGCCCTACGAGCGGATCGAGCGGGCCGAAGAAGACGTCGCCCGGGTGGCGGTCCGGCACGCGTTTCTCGAAGGCGGCGTCGGCTTCAACAGCAACTATTTCGCGAACGCCCGGATGCTGCTCCGGGCGGCCGACGAGGCGGCCAAGCCCAGCGGCGAGCGGCTGCGGGAGTATCGCGACTCCAACCGCGCCTCGCTCGAACAGCAACTGTTCTCGCCCGAGCCGCTCTACGACCCCTTCGAGACCGCCAAACTCGCCGATTCGCTGACTGCCCTCGCCACCACGCTCGGGCCGGATGATCCGCTCGTCGGCGCGGTGCTCGCCGGCACGTCGCCGCGGGACCGGGCCGCGGAACTCGTCGCCGGCAGCTCGCTCGGAGCCCGCCCGGGAGCCACGCGGCCCGACACGCGGCGGAGCCTCTACGACGGCGGCCGGGCGGCGATCGACGCATCCGGCGACCCGATGCTGGCGCTCGCCCGCGCCGTCGACGCCGAAGCGCGGTCGCTCAGGAAGGTGGTCGAGGCGGCGGACGAGGTGAAGCGGCAGGCCCACGCCGAGATCGCGGCCGCCGTGTTCGCCGCGGACGGCGAGGAGGCCTATCCGGATGCGACGTTCACGCTGCGCCTCGCGTACGGCACCGTGCGGGGCTACGACGCGGACGGCAGGCACGTGCCGCCGGTGACCGACTACCGCGGCCTCTTTGCGCGGGCGGATGAGAAGCGGGAGACGCCGCCGTTCGACCTGCCTCCGAGGTGGCGCGACCTGCGGCCGACGCTCGAGCGCGACGAGGCGTTTCTCGACACGTCGTTCAACTTCGTCTCCACGGCCGACATCATCGGCGGCAATTCCGGCAGCCCGGTGGTGAACCCGCGCGGCGAACTCGTCGGCTTGATCTTCGACGGCAACATCGAGTCGCTCGCCCTCGACCTCGCGTACGACGACACCCGCGCCCGGGCCGTGGCCGTCGATGCCGCGGGGATCGTGGCGGCACTCCGCCGGGTCTACCGGGCGGACTCGCTGCTCGCGGAGATCGCGGGGCGCGGTGCCGGCGACGCCGCAGCCTGGCGGCCCCTCTTCGACGGCCGGTCGCTCGGCGGGTGGAAGCCGACGGATTTCGGCGGCGCGGGGGAGGTGAGGGTCGTGGACGGCGCGATCGAGATCGGCATGGGCGCCGACCTGAGCGGCATCACCTGGACGAAGGACGCCCCGCGGCAGAACTACGAGCTCGCGCTCGAGGCCCAGCGCGTCGACGGCAACGACTTTTTCTGCGGGCTCACGTTCCCGGTCGGCGACGATCCCTGCAGCCTGATCGTGGGCGGCTGGGGCGGGAGCGTGGTCGGCCTGTCGAGCATCGACGGCCGCGACGCCGCCCACAACGACACCACGCTCTACCGCGCGTTCGAGAGCGGCCGCTGGCACGCGATCCGCGTGCGGGTGACGCCCGAGCGGATCGAGTGCTGCCTCGACGAGGAAGGGGTGATCGACCAGCCGCTCGAGGGCCATGCCGTGTCGATTCGCGGCGAGGTGGAGGCCTCGCTGCCGCTGGGGATCGCGACCTACGCGACCACGGCCCGCATCCGCAACATCCGCTGGCGGCCGCTCGCGGCCGGTGCGCCGTGACGGCCGAATCGGGCGCGCCCGAGCCGCGGCCGGGCGACGACAAGCTCCGCCGCCGGATCGCCGCGGAGGCGGCCCGGATCGTGGCCCGCGGCGGCGACTCGGAGCGCGCCCGCTACCGCGCGGCCCGGCGCGTGGGGCAGGGCTGGGTGCAGCCCGAGCAGATTCCGGACCACGACGACGTGCGGCGGGAATTTCATCGGGCGGCGTCTCCGGGGCACGAGTTCGCCGCGTTCACGGGCGACCGGTTCGACCGGATTGCGGCGCTCGTGGCGCCGCTCGCGGCCGTGCGGCAGGATCCCGCGCGGCATCCTGAAGGCGACGCGCTCGACCACACCCTGCAGGCGTTCGACCTCGTTCGCGCGGAGCGGCCCTTCGACGAGGAGCTGCTGACGGCCGCGCTCGTGCACGACGTCGGCCGGGCGATCGACCGGGCCGACGCGGTGGCGGCCGGGCTCGCGGTGCTCGAGGGCCTGATCACGGCGCGGACGGCCTGGCTCGTGGAGCATCTGCCCGCGGCGCGGGCCTATCGCGACGGCACGCTCGGCCATCGGGCCCGCCACCGGCTCGAAGCCCATGCCGACTTCCACGACGTGCTGCTGCTGGCCGACGCCGACCCGCTCGACGAGGCGATCGCGACGCTTCGCGACCTGGCGGCGGAAGACGGGTGAGTCGACCCGTGTGGCCCCGGGGATCGGGGTGTTCTGGCCGCGGAAACCAGCCCTGCCCAGATGTGGCGGGGGAGAAAGGATAGGACGGTCAATGGCACTTCCGCACCGAATTCTGGCGACGCCCGCCTCACAGCGAGTGGATGTCGATTGCGGGCAGGTCAGTGCGGACGGTGGCTGCGCGAGGAGCTTCACTTCTCAAAAAGATCGAGGCACTGCCGCGGTGAAATAATTGCAAAATCGCCATGCATGCCGATGGGCAGCAGGTGCGCGCGGTCGCCGGTCACGATGAATTGCGCCCGTGCGGCCACGGCCGCGGCGATCACGTGGTCATCGTCAACATCGTCGGTGACGACGCGAGGCACATCGCGAGGTGTCACGAGCGCTGTCGCGTCGCGGTAGGCACCCACCAACTGCTCAATCGATACTGCGGCATCGGCTCTCCGCCGCCGAAACCGCGGCAGAGCAAGGGTATCGCTGAGTTCGGCTAGGAGCGTGGGCGTGGTCACGAGAACCAAATCGCGCCGCTCCAAGGATAGGACGGTCAATGGCACTTCCGCACCGAATTC
>RGVT01000290.1 GCA_010027105.1 Planctomycetia bacterium | reverse complement strand
GCTCGCGGGTGTGGAGGACCCCGATCACGTCGTCGGGAGAGCGGTCCCAGACGGGGAGCCGGGTGTGGGCGCTTTCGGACGCGACGCGCAGGACGTCGTCCCAGTGGGTGGCGACGGAAATCGTGATCATGGCGGTGCGGGCGGTCATGATCTGGCCGACGCGGGCCTCCTTCAGGTCCATCACGCCCTCGATCATGTCGCGGGCCGAGCCCTCGAGCCGCCCCTCGCGATGGGCCTCGTCGACCACCAGCCGCAGCTCGTCGGCGACGCTCGCGGGCTCGGGCTCCGGCCTGCCGAGCAGCCTCCCCAGCACCCCGCCCACCGCGGCGAGGCTGCGGACGGCCGGGGCGGCGAGCCCGACGACCGGCCGCCACACGCCCCACGTGGCCTCCACGAGCGCGGCCCCGGCCAGCCGGGTGACGAGCGTGGGCACGACGACGAGCATCGCCCACACCAGCGCGATCCAGCCGGCGAGGGCCGTGGCGTCGATCACGATGGCGCTGCCGGTGAGGTCGCCGAGCGACCGGGCGGCGAGCAGCGTGGCGATCACGGCGGCGATCGTCACGACCGACGCGGCCAGGAAGGCGATCGTCTCGCCGCCGGCCACGATCTCGTCGTAGCGCTCGGGGCGGCCGCGGCTGCGGCAGCGCTCGAGCAGCCTGTGCCGCTGCGCGCCGCGCACCGCCCGCGCCTGCACGGCCGCCAGGCTGGCCACCGCGAGCAGCACGACCGCCGTCTCGAGCTCCAGGGTCGCGAGCGTCACGCGGGCCTCCGGACGGCCGGCCGCCGGGGCGGGGCCGGGAGCCCGGCCGCCCGCATCACCGCCCGCTCCCGGGCCCGCATCGCCCGCCGCGCGGCCGGCGAGGCGTCGTCGTGGCCGGTGAGGTGCAGGAGCCCGTGCACGACGTAGTAGGCGAGCTCGTGCCGCGGCGGCCAGCCGAACTCGCGGCCCCGGCGCCGCGCGGTCTCGGCGCTCACGACGAGGTCGCCCGCGAGCACGGGATCGCCGCGGTCGGAGAGCGGAAACGTGATCACGTCGGTCGGCGCGGGGTCGCCGAACCATTCCCGGTGCAGGCGGGCGATCCGCCGGTCGTCGACGAGGCAGATCGAGAGCTCGGCGCGGTCCACGCCCTCCGCGGCGAGCGCCCGGCGCACGATCCGCTCGAGCCACGGCCTCCCCACGCGCACGAGCCGTTGCCTGTCGGCCACGGCCACCTGCACCGCCCGCTCCCGCGGCTCTCGCGACGGCCGGCCCACTACGCCGTCCTCTGGTCCGGATATTTGACGCGGCCGTGATAGACGGCCGTCAGGCTCTTGACGAGGCTCTGCTCGACGAGCTCGAGCTCCTCCAGCGTGAGGCCGCACTCGTCGAACTGCCCGTCGAGCAGCCGCTTGAGCGCGAGGTCGTGCACGAGGCTCGCGATCCGGGCCGGCGTCGGCTCGGTGAGGGCGCGGCTGGCGCTCTCCACGGCGTCGGAGAGCATCAGCACCGCCGACTCGCGGGTGCTCGGCTTCGGGCCGGGGTAGCGGTAGGTCTGCTCGTCGATCTCGGCCGCGTCGGGGTCGTGCTGCTGCCGCTCCGCAGCCCGGCGGTAGAAGTATTCGACGAGCGTGGTGCCGTGGTGCTCGGCCACGAGGTCGACGATCGGCCGGGGCAGGTTGTATTGCCGGGCGAGCTCGACCCCCTCCTTGACGTGCGCCACGATGATCAGCGTGCTCATCGCCGGCACGAGCGACTCGTGGCGGTTTTCCTGCCCCTGGTTCTCCACGAAGTAGGCCGGCTTGAGCATCTTGCCGATGTCGTGGAAATACGCCCCCACCCGCACGAGCAGCCCGCGGGCGCCGATCGCCTCGGCCGCCGCCTCGCCGATGCTCGCCACGTTGATCGAATGGTTGTAGGTGCCGGGCGCCCGCCGCACGAGTTCCTGGAGGAGCGGGTGGGCCACGTCGCCCACCTCCAGCAGGCTCAGGTCGGTGAGCACGCCGAACGACCGCTCGATGAAGGGCAGCAGGCCGGTCATCAGGAAGCCGGCCAGGAGCGTCCACACGCCGAGCCGCCCCGCCTCCTCGAGGAGCAGGAGGTCGAAGGGCCGGGCCTCGAGGAGGTGGGCACCCACGTGCGTGGCCAGCACCACCGCCCCGGCCCACAGCCCCACGTAGATCAGCTTGCTGCGGCTGCGGATGCGGCCCATCCAGAAGATCGTCGCCGCCGCGGCCGCCGCGAGCGTGACGTAGTCGGCCAGGCCGTGCCCCAGGGCCACCACCACCACGAGCGCCGCCTCGGCGGCGAGCAGGAGCGCGAGGTCCTCGTCGTAGGCGATCGCCACCGTCATCGCGAACACCAACAGCGGCACGATCTCGGCCTGCCAGTTCTCGTGGGCCGAGAGCAGGCACAGCGCCACCGTGGCCACCGACAGCCCCAGGAGCGTCGCCACGTGACCGAGGTCGCGGAGCACCTCGCGGTGGTGGAGGTGGACGTAGAAGCCCGCGAGCGTGAACATCGCGACGAACAGGCCCGCCAGCGCGGCCGCGCGGCCGGCCCGCTGGCGGCCGTCCTGCTGCCGCACGTATTCGTCGTGCTCGCGGCGCACGAGCAGGAGCTCGTCGGCCGTGATCGGCCTGCCCGCCGGCACGAGGAGGTCGTCCTCGGCGTAGCGCACGAACTGCTGCGGCGTCTTGGCCACCGCCTCGGCCTTGGCCCGGGCCGTGGCGTCGCGGTCGATCTCGAGCGAGCCGGCGACTTTGGGCTCGACCCAGGAGAAGAGCCGCTCCACGAACGGCCCGGTTCCCACCTCCTCCTCGAGTGCCGCCTTGAGCCGCACCTTGGCCTCGCCGAGGAGCACCTCGGCCACCTGCACGCGGGTCAGCTCGGCCGCGTTGCCGAGCGGGTGGACGTCGATCTCCGTCTGGCTGCCCTCGTCGATGCCGTGCTGGATCTTCTCGAGCACGCCGATCTTCTCGACGTCGGCGAAGGCCCGGTCGACCGCCTTCTCGAAGTCGAGCAGCCGCTCCTTGCCGTCGATCCGGGCCCGGAACTTCTGAAACGCCTCCTCGGCGGCCGCGACGGCCGGGTCGACGGGGGGCTTTTCCGGCGGCTTCTCGGCACCGGGGGCGGGCTC
>RGVT01000289.1 GCA_010027105.1 Planctomycetia bacterium | reverse complement strand
TGGGTGCAGTTCATCAAGGGATCGCTGCTCGTCTTCTTCTGTGGCGTGCTCGCCGCCCTGATCCTCGACCGGGGCCTGGCCGTGAACGCCGGCCGACCGGGATCGGAAAACCTCGCGCCGCAGGTGCGCACGACCCGGCCCGACGGCACGGTGCTCGTCGACGGGGTGCCGCAGTCGCGCGACCACGACCTGCGGCCGGTGGGCACGATCCTCCGGCTGCCCGACCGCTACGCCGGCAAGGCATCCACCGGGCGCCTGAGGCCGCTGGAGTACCTCGGCGTGCTCGAGGACTCGACGGTGATCACGTGGTCGGCGAAGAAGCACGTCGATGCCGACGGATCGCACGTCACCTACACGCCGGTCGAGCGCAGGGGCGCCGACCTGCTCAAGCCGGGCGGCTACTTCAAGGGGCTCGTGACGGGGAAGCTCGCCGACCGGCTCGACTTCGCGAGCCTCATGCTCGCCCTCTTCTGCGGCACCGCGTCGCTACCGCACATCCTGATCCGCTACTACACCGTGAAGGATGCCGCCGCCGCCCGCAAGAGCACCGTCGTGGGGATCGCGGCCATCGGGGCCTTCTACGTGCTCACGCTCTATCTCGGCCTGGGGGCGATGACGAGCGGGGCACTCGACCCCACGAGCACGAACATGGCGGCGCCGCTCCTGGCCAAGTCGTTCAGCACGACGCTGTTCGCGATCATCTCGGCGATCGCCTTCACGACCGTGCTCGGCACCGTGAGCGGCCTCGTCATGGCCGGCAGCGGCGCGGTGGCCCACGACCTCGTGGAGAACGTGATCGGCGTGAAGATGACCGACCACGAAAAGGTCCGGTGCGGCAAGATCGCGGCGGTGGGTCTGGGGGTCGTGGCGATGGCGCTCGGGATCCTGTTCCGCAGCTTCAACGTGAGCTTCCTCGTGGGCTGGGCCTTCAACATCGCGGCGAGTGCCAACCTCCCGGCGCTCGTGATGCTCCTCTTCTGGCGGCGGACCACGAAGCAGGGGATCATCGCGGCCGTCACGGTCGGGATGCTCGCGTCGCTGGGCTGGATCCTGCTCTCGGCCGACACCTACGAGAAGGTTTACGGCTGGAGCCGCGAGGCGTCGGTCGTGCCCTTCAGCCAGCCGGGGCTCGTGACGATCCCGCTGGGGTTCGTGGCGCTCGTGGCGGTGTCGCTCGCGTCGCCGCGGCCGGGACGACCCTGACGGCCGCCCTGCGGTCAGGCCCGCGGCGAGGCCGTAGGTCACCGGCGTCGTGATCTCGAGGCCCCGCACGTCGGAGACGAGCAGGGCGTCGTCCCACTGGAAGATCGTCACCTGGCTGTTGGCGACGTCGCCGGCGTGTTCGACGAAGTCGCGGCGTGGCAGCTACATGGCGGGCGGTTCCCGGGATGAGGCGAAACCCCGGAGGCTACCACCCCGCCGTCCCTACCGCCTGCGGCCCTCTCGCCGGACCGGGATGCGTGCTCCCCGCGGGCCCGCGGGGGACTCGTGCACCACGCTCAGCACCCGGACGGTCGAGCCACGGGTGGCCGGCATGAGCGTGTGGGCGGTGGCGGCGTCGAGATAGACGCTGTCTCCCTTCGCGAGGAGGAGCAGGTCGTCGCCGTACTCGAGTTTCAGGCTTCCGTCGAGAACCAGGAGAAACCGCTCCCCCTGGTGGCAGTCGGGGCCGTGCCTGGTGCCGGGGCCGGAGATCTGCAGGACGACCGGATGCATGGCGCGGTCGCGCCAGGCATCGGCCCGGTGTTCGACGGTCACGCCGTTGCGGCGCCTGCGGTCGGCGGGCTCGACGCGGCCCTCCCCGTCCTTCACCGCCACGTACCTCGGCGGCACCGCCAGCCCGGCGACGAGGTCGTCGACGCCGCACTCGAGCACCTCCGCGAGTTTGACCAACCCGTCGAGCGAAGGCGTGAGCAGGCCGTTCTCGAGCTTCGAGAGCCAGCTGACCGTGAAATTGGCCCGCGACACGACGTCGTCGAGCGTCATCCTCCGGGCGAGGCGGGCGGCTCGGGCGCGGTGCCCGAGATCGGACAGATTGACGGCGGGCGGCATCGGTGCGCGGCTCTCGTTGGGGAGCGGAGTATGCGCACGCCGGCACGCGGTCGCAAGAGGGGTCGGCCCCCCTTGAATGTGACTCGGCAACGGCTCAGGCCCCGGGCCGGCGGAAGTGCCGGTAGGCCTGGAGCACGTCGTGGAGGTCGGCCGAGATCGTGACCTCGTCGGCCTCGAAGTCCCCGAGCCAGGTGCGGTTGCTGGCCACGGCGTCCGCCAGGAGCGGCAGGATGTCGCCGAGCGTCGTCCGCACGGTGTCGGGCCGGGGGGCGGCATGGGTGCGGGGCATGCCCGCCACGTCGGCGTCCGGTCCGCTGTAGAGTCGAAGTTTTCGTAGCGCCATCGTGTGGGTCTCCGGTGGCCGGTCGGCCGGGTGGTGGCGGGGCGAGCCGGCCTTCCCTGGCCGGCGGGCAGACGGCCTCGCCGGCCGCACGAACACCTCGCCACGAACGTGATATCGGCTCGGCGGGCCGACAGGGTTTGGCCGAATTCCCGAGTCGTAACGAAAATGCCGCCGACGGCCGGTGGGCCGGGCCGACTGGAGAAGTTCGGGAAGCTCAGGCGGGCGGACGGCCGTTGCCGGCGGTCGAGAGGCGGCCGGCCCGGAACGCCTCTCCCATCGCCTGGGGCACGAGCGCCTCGGCCCGGAGAACGCGGGTGCGGTTTTCGGCGGTGGCGGCCTTCATCTCCTGCTCCCGGGCGATCGCGAAGGCCCGCCGCTCCTCGGCCTTGGCCCGGGCCACGCGGGTGTCGGCCTCGGCCTGATCGGCCTGCAGACGGGCCCCGATGTTTTCCCCCACCTCGATGTCGGCGATGTCGATCGACACGATCTGGAAGGCCGTCTGCGCGTCGAGGCCGCGCTGGAGCACCGCCTTCGAGATCGTGTCGGGGTGCTCCATGACGTCGAAGTGGCTCTCGGACGATCCGATCGACGTGATGATCCCCTCGCCGACCCGGGCGATGATCGTCTCCTCGGTGGCCCCGCCGATCAACTGCTGGAGGTTCGTGCGCACGGTGACGCGGGCGCGGATCTTGAGCTCGACGCCGTTCTTGGCCACGGCCGAGAGCGTCGACTTCCCGCTGGCCGTGTCGGGGCAGTCGATCACCTTCGGGT
>RGVT01000288.1 GCA_010027105.1 Planctomycetia bacterium | reverse complement strand
CGGCTCGAGCGTCACCTGGGAACTCGCCGGCAACACGGCCGCTCTCGCGGACCGGGGCGTCGAGTTCGACGGCATCAACGTCGGCGGGAGCCTCACGTTCTCCGGCGCCACGACGCTGAACCTCGCGTTCAACGCCTCCGGCAGCCTCGTCAACTGGAACGACTCCTTCTGGACCACCGACAAGACGGGCACGAATGGCTGGCTCGTCTACGACGTGGCCGGCACGACGACGAACCTGCTCAACCTCTCGATCAGCGGCACCACGTGGCTCGACGCCGGAGGCAACTCGCTCCTCCCTCGAGCAGGTCGGCAACGACGTCTACCTCACGTTCGTCGCCGTGCCAGAGCCGTCTTCGCTCATCCTCGCCGGCATCGGCGGCGTGTTGGCGAGCATCATCGCGCGTCGTCGGAAGTATCTCCGCGCATCGGCTATAATGCCCTGAGGCGGTGATCGCCGCCCAAAAATATGGGTGAGCCATGACGACTGTGCAGGAAATCGAAAAAGCCATCGAGGCCTTGCCGCTCGCCGACCAACTACGGTTGTATCGGGACCTGCCGCAACTCATCGGACGCGATCCGGAGGACCTCGAATGGCAGCGGCTGGCCATCGAGGAGTTTTTCAGGGACGACGCCGCGGACGATATCTCGTATGACAGGCTGAGAGCGGACTTCCCAGGCCATCGACCGCTCGACTGCTCAAATTGATCGCGATCGACGGCCGGCTCGTTCATCACGCGATCGGTGTTCTGTCACAGGCTGATCGTGAGGCAGTTGCCGGGGCAATCGAGCGACTGGGGATTGAGGTCACTTCCAAGCTGAGAAGATAGGCGGCGCGGAGTTCGGCGGCACGAACGTTCACGACGTTCATCGCGGAGCACAGGCACTGCGTTCTGCTGAGGGCCGTTTTCGGACTCGCCCACTCCTCGGAGGGGGCCGCGCGCCCGATTCGTCCCTGCTCAATCCCGATTCGTCACTTTTTGGCCGGAAAACCTTGACGAAGTGGCCATTGGAGCCACAAATATCGCGCAAAGTCAGGCCGGCGGACTCTGTGGATGTTCGCCACATAGGTGTCGATTGAATGTGCGATGTGGGAGATCTCACCGATGGATGTCACGCGTCTCAGGTTGCTTGCAGCGGTGGCGTGCACCGCAGCGAAAGCGATGGTCATGCTCGCGCTCGGCGGGGCGCTCGCAACTCCAGGCCAGGCCCAGATCATCGTCGGCGGGAACGGGGCGAACAGCATTGACAACACGTCGTACTCTGGTGCTCAGACGCTCACCAAAAACGGCTCGAACACGGTGACGCTCACGGGCACGAGCACGTATAGCGGCGGCACGACGCTGCTCGGAGGCGGCCTCGTCGTGGCGAACAACTCGGCGGTCGGCAGCGGCAGCGTGGCGTTCGCCGGTGGCAACCTGGTGCTCGCCGGCAACGCCGTGCTGACCAACGCCATGAGCCTGACCACGAGCGGCACGGTTTCTCTCGGGATGCTGGCGGATTATCTCGTGGTGGGCGGCGGCGGCGGTGGCGGTGCGTCTGCCGGTGACTACTCCGCCGGCGGCGGTGGCGGCGGGCAGGTGGTCACCGGCTCCACGGTGGTGTTTGCAGGCAATGCCCTTGCCGTGACGGTCGGCGGCGGCGGTGCCGGTGCGAATGCGTCTTCTGTGGCGGGAGGAACCGGAGGGACAAGCTCCTTGGGATCGATCACGGCGACGGGTGGCGGCGGCGGCGGCTCCGGATCAAGCGGGTACAACGGCGCCTTGCCGACGGCGGGATTCACAGGCGGCGGCGGCGGCGGCAGCTGGGGTTCATCCTCGAACGGCGCCTCCGGAACGGGCGGCCGCAACGGGGGCAACGGCTATTTAGACTCCCTCGTCGGCGCAAACCAGGCCGGCGGTGGCGGAGCCGGCGCGGGGGGCAATGGCGGCAATGGCAATCCATCCGGATCGCAGACGGGCGGTGTCGGCGGAGTGGGTATCAACTCGATCATCACGGGAACGACCGTCGGGTACGGTGGCGGCGGCGGCGGGGGTTCGCGGCAGGGCGTGGCCGGAGGGACGGCGAGTTTCGGCGGGGGTGCCGGCGGCAAGGGCGGCATTGGAAGTTCCGGCACCACCAGCACCGGCGGCGGCGGCGGCGGTGGCGCTGGCTTGGGCAACGGCGGCTCCGGCGGCAGCGGCATCGTGGTCCTCCGCTACTCCGGCCCGGCCGTCTCCACCGGCGGAACGGTCGCCAGCGGATCGGGGGCCAACAGCGGCTTCACGCTGCAGACCTTCACGACCATCGGCACCTCGACGCTCACATGGACGGGCCTCGGCGGCGTCCTCGGCGGCGTCATCAGCGGCTCGGCTGCCAACGGCCTCACGCTCGACGCCACCGGCGGCACGATGGGCGTCACCGGCGCCAACACCTACGCCGGCCCGACCACGATCAGAGGCGGGCGCGTCAGGGTCGGCAGCGCCACGGCATTCGGCTCCGGCGCGGGGACCGTGACGGTGAACTCCGGCGCCACGTTCGACCTCAACGGCACATCGATGAGCGCCGCGAATCCGCTCACGCTCAACGGCTCGGGCATCTCCTCGGCCGGCGCGCTTGGCAATTCGGGCACCGCCGCCGCCACCTATGCGGGCCTCGTGACCCTCGGCAGCGACAGCTCGATCGTCGGCGGCAGCAACGCGATCACGCTCAGCAACACCGGTGCGATCACGGGCTCCGGCTTCGGCCTCACACTCGACGGTGCTGGCGGCGGCACGGTATCAGGGGCCATCGCCACGGGCACGGGCAGGCTCGTGAAGCAGGGCTCCGGCACGTGGGTTCTCACCCAGGCCAGCACCTACTCCGGATCGACGACGATCCACGGCGGCACGCTGCAGATCGGCAACGGCGGCACGACGGGGTCGCTGGGCTCGGGCGCGGTGACCAACAACGCCGCGCTGGCGTTCAACAGGAGCGATACCCTCACCGTGGGCAACGTGATCTCTGGCTGGGGCTCGATCATCCAGGCGGGGTCGGGGACCACGGCGTTGTCGTTCGACACCATCACCGGCTTTTCCGGGAATATCGTGGCCTCCTCGGGGCGGCTGGCGCTCTCCGGCACCTCGTCCGCCGCCGTCTTGGCAGGCACCGGCATCACCAACAACGCGGTCATCTCCCTCACGCCTTCGAACAACGGCGCATTGTTCATCAACCAGCCGCTGTCGGGATCCGG
>RGVT01000287.1 GCA_010027105.1 Planctomycetia bacterium | reverse complement strand
GCTGGCGATGCAGAGCCACCACGACGCGCGCAAGGCCTTCCCAAGCGGGTTCATGATCACCGGAACCACGCCGAATTACGCGAATATCTGGAGTGACGACATCCGGTTCCGCGGCAACTTCGTCGCCTGGGGGGCGCTGATCCTGCCCTTCCTCGAACTGCAGGAGGTGTTCGATCAGCTGACGTATTCCACAGCCAATGTGAACGGCGTGGACGTGGGCCGGCTCGTCAGTTCGCTAAGTCCGGCGTCCGTACACACTCGGCCGCAGCCGGTGTATTCGTGTCCTGCCGACACGCTGCCGACCCGCCGAAGCACCTTCACCGGATTGATGGCGAGCTTCGGCCCGTCGAACTATGTGGGTAGCTACGGCAGCGACGGGTCGTCGAGCGGGCAACTCTGCGGCTCAGCCCGGCCCCAAGGCGTGCTCTTCGCCAATTCAGCGCTCTCAATCAAAAACATCACCGACGGCACGAGCAAGACGCTGCTCGTGGGAGAAGTGAGCACCGACCAGAAACATTGGACATACTTCCAGTCTTCGTCGTCCTACTCGAGTCTCGACGGCCAGGGCGCCGGCGCCTGGGCGGGCGTGCCGGCACAGCTCAAGTTCGACGGCATGGTGCTGCGGGATGTTCACGCCAACCACCCACTGAACTTCCAACTATCTCAGGAGACGATCGAGAACGCCGGCGGCAGGGGCGATCACGATGGCTTCGGCAGCAAGCATCCGGGCGGAGCGAACTTCGTATTCTGCGACGGGGCGGTGCGTTTCCTCTCGGAAAATATCCAGTCGGCATCGCCCCCTTCCGCGCCCGGCTTGTACCAGCGGCTCGGCGACCGGGCCGATGGCTTGGCCGTCGGGGAGTTTTGATGCATCGCGCGACGTTCCCGAGCCCGAAGGCATGACGGGCTCCACGGTGCTCGCGCTGCAGCCTCCCGAACGCGCGGCGGATGGAGTGCTTTGAATTGACGGTCGTTCCGCGGGACGCGTAGACTCCGCGGCGAAATCACGTCATTTCAGGAGTGTCGCCACGTATGTCTGCTTCGTCTGCCGCTCCCGCGCGCGCCCCGCACGCCACCGACCTCGATCGCCTCGCGATCGACACGATTCGCACGCTCTCGATGGACGCGGTCGAAGCCGCCAAGAGCGGCCACCCCGGCACGCCGATGGCTCTGGCGCCCGTCGCCTTCACGATCTGGAAGGAGTTTCTCCGCTACGATCCGGCGAACCCGGCCTGGCCCAACCGCGACCGGTTCGTGCTCTCCTGCGGCCATGCGTCGATGCTTCTCTATTCATTGATCCACCTGGCCGGGATCAGGCGGGGCGGATCGGCCGACGCCACCCGCGACGTGCCCGCCGTGTCGCTCGACGAGATCAAGAAGTTTCGCCAACTGGAGAGCGTCTGTGCCGGCCACCCCGAGCACCACATGACCGCGGGCATCGAGACGACGACCGGCCCGCTCGGCCAGGGCTGCGGCAACTCCGTGGGCATGGCGATGGCATCGAAGTGGCTGGCCGCCCACTACAACCGCCCGGGCCACGAGGTCTTCGACTACGACACCTACGTGCTCTGCAGCGACGGCGACCTCATGGAAGGCGTGGCCGCCGAGGCCGCCTCGATCGCCGGCCATCTCGGGCTCTCGAACCTCTGCTGGGTATACGACGACAACTCGATCACGATCGAGGGTGAGACGCATCTCGCCTTCACCGAAAACGTGGGCCAGCGGTTCGAAGGGCTGGGCTGGCGGGTGGAGCACGTCGCCGACGCGAATGACGCTGCTGCGCTCCGCAAAGCCCTGCAGGCGTTCAAGTCCGAGCAGAAGAAGCCCGCGCTCGTGATCGTGAAGAGCGTGATCGGCTACGGCGCCCCGAAGAAGGCGGGCTCGCACGAGGCCCACGGGGCCCCTCTCGGCCCCGACGAGATCAAGGGTGCGAAGGCATCCTACGGCTGGCCCGCCGACGCCGCGTTTCTCGTGCCGCCCGAAGTGCCGGAGCACTTCGCGAAGACATTCGGGGCCCGCGGCAAGCAGGCCCACGAAGCCTGGCAGCGGACCGTGGCCGACTATTCCAAGGCGCATGCCGCCAGCGCCGGCGAACTCCACGACTTCCTCGACGGCCGGCTGCCCGCCGGCTGGGAGAGCGCGATCCCCACGTTCCCCGCGGATGCGAAGGGGCTCGCGAGCCGCGTCTCCTCCGGCAAGGTGATCCAGGCCTTGAGCGCGTCCGTGCCCTGGTTCCTGGGCGGCTCGGCCGACCTGGCCCCGTCGACGATGACGCTCGTGCCCGGCGCGGGCGATTTCGAGCCCGGATCCTACGGCGGCCGCAACTTCCACTTCGGCATCCGCGAGCACGGCATGGCGTCGGCCTGCAATGGCATGGCCCTCTCCGGCCTGCGGCCCTACTGCGCCACCTTCTTCGTGTTCCTCGACTACCTGAAGCCCGCCCTGCGGCTCTCGGCGCTCGGCAACCCTACGTGCTCACGCACGACTCGATCGGCCTCGGCGAAGACGGCCCGACGCATCAGCCGATCGAGCAGCTCGCGAGCGCCCGCGCCGTGCCGGGCCTGGCGGTGTTTCGCCCCGGCGATGCAAACGAAGTTGCCGAGACCTATCGCGCGGTCATGCAGCGGCCCGACCGGCCGGCCGTGATCGTGCTCTCCCGGCAAAACCTGCCCACGCTCGACCGCACAAATCTCGGCGCCGCCAGCGGCACGGCGAAGGGGGCCTACGTGCTCAAGGAAGCCCCGAATGGAAAACCGGCCTGCATCCTCATCGGCACCGGGAGCGAGGTGCAGGTGTGCCTCGACGCGGCCGCGAAGCTCGCCGAGGCCGGCATTCATGCCCGCGTGGTGAGCATGCCGAGTTGGGATCTCTTCGCCGAGCAGGACGCCGCCTACCAGGAGAGCGTGCTGCCCGCGGCGATCACGGCCCGCGTGGCCTGCGAGGCGGCCTGCGGCTTCGGATGGGAAAAGTGGATCGGGCTGCGCGGGAAGTTCGTGGGCATGACGTCCTTCGGCGCGTCGGGCCCGGCCCCCGCGCTCTACAAGCACTTCGGCATCACGGCCGACGCCGTCGCGGCTGCGGCGAAGTCGCTCGTGTAGACGCGAGTTCCGACGCGCCGGCTTCGGGCTCCTCAACTGGAAAAGGGGAGGCGAGGGGTTACCCCTACCGTTGAGCCGGCTTTAGCGACCAGCGAAGCCATGGATGGCGCAGCG
>RGVT01000286.1 GCA_010027105.1 Planctomycetia bacterium | reverse complement strand
ATATTATAGCATTGTTGCATATCATTTTTTTTTTTGGACATTATCTATATCATCTTTATGTTGCATACTACTTTACGCAAAACAAATGATAAAAATAAAGTACGAAAACAACATATTGAAAATAATGTTGTTATGAACCACTTGAAAAAATTTATAATACTTGGTCCTATCAATACAGGAACCAATTTGATAGAAAAAATAATAAGGTCTTCCAGACAAGTTGTTAAGTCTTTAAATAAACACCAAATAGATAAAAATAAAATCATAATAATGTTGAATTCAACAATTATGGAGGAGGAAACCATATGCTTTATCATGTATAAACCAATCTATAATTGGATTGCAAGTGTGCAAAAAGAATCATATTTCATAGAACGAACAAAATTAAGATTTCCAAAACAAAATTCACAAATGCAATCTTTTTCTTCTTGCATTCTCGATTACAATATATCTTGTTATGGAAAAGAGTATGACAACATTATTGAAGTCTACAATAGTTATTATCAAGCTTATTTGGACTTGATGAAAGAACAAAAATATCATAAAAAAATTGTTTTTTTAGATTATTATCAATGCATTGATGGTCACAACGGATTTGAATATTTCCAAAACAAATATCGTGAAAAAATATCCATGTTTCCTATTTCATTATCACAAGACAAATATATGACCATTTTAAATAAACCTTCGAAGATACACGGGCAAAGCGTTAATAATTTTTCGGAAGCTCTTTATAAAAAAGAAAAGAATAGAAACTATTATTATGATAAAATACAGAATGATACTAGTTTAAAGAATTTTATTAATGAAAATTTATATCAAAAAATAGAAGATCTTTGCAAAATAAAGTAATCTTAATCCATCCAACGATTCTCTTTTTTTTTCAATTTTTTTTTTTATTGTGATGTTTTATAAATTATCAAAAAACTACATGGGCATTTCATGAATTTCATTAATTGATAGGTGGATATTTATATTTAAAGATTATAAATAGATTAGGTAAATTACTATTTTTATTAAAAAATAGTAATTGTTATGACAAAATAGATCTACATTTTTTTTTTTAAAGATATGATTTTAATCCATCATTGTTTATTTTTTTTTTTGATTGTCTTTTTTATTTTTTTGTTGTCGAATATATTCGCAAAAATCCGAAAAAATAAGTTTTAATTCTTCTTCAAAAAATTGAGACATTTTTTTTTCGGAATAAGTCATCTTAAATAAAGAAAGTAAAAAAGAAGAATGATGAAATGTATTTTTTGATTGTTGAGAATCATCGTTATATTCCTTATCCCAATGAAATTTTGTTTCAAACCAAAATTCGATATTTTCTTTTTTATTCTCTATCATCAAAATTTTCATGTTGTTATTTAATATATTATTGTTCTTGTTATTATTATTCGGTGTCTTTGTTGTTGTAGTATAACATGGTCGAATCGTAATGATGGTTTCAATAAAAAAGAGACGAGTTTCTTTTTTTTCTGGATAAATAAATATACGAAGAAAAGTGGATTCTTTGTGGATTTCATCTGAGAACCATTCGATTTCTTCTATAAAATGAACAAACCGAGAACATTCTCGCCTGATTTTGTTGGTCAAAAAGAATGATATACCAGATAAAAATCGTTCAATATTTTTTTTGACATTCGCTGTATATTTTAATTGAATTATTTTTTTTTTATATTTTATAAAAGTTTCACTTTCCTCCTGAATGTCATCATCTGTCAATTCAGTCTTTTTCTTATTATCTCTTATTTTTAACGGAATATCAGATAATATAGAAAACTCTTTATGTATGGTTGTGTCTTTATGACTTCTCTTATCTTCATTAGCATTTTCATATTCATAAAAATTACAGGCCCTTTTCTCTTTCAAATTATGAAATATTGTTGTCGTATGAATAACTGATGGAACAAAGTTTGAGTCCGAATCAAGAGGATGATATTCATCATAATATTTTTTTCCTTTCTCTGTTTGGGCAAATAATTTAAATTCGTTTTTATGATATTTTAAGAAATCATCAATCTTTATATTTTTTTCTATCATCGTCATAAATTTTTTATTATCCAATATTACTTGTATTTTCAAATTTATATATCTATAAATAATTTTTTAAAATAAAAATGTAAAAAAATATTTGTATGTATGTATGTATGTATGTATATGTTCTTTTAAATATATATGATGATAAAAAAAATCATGAGGATGTAGAATTATTCTATATTTTCAGTTAGTTAACAATTTTTTTTTCTTTCTACCAAAAACAAAAAAGTAATCTTGACCCAATGCGTGGGTGGTAAAAAAAAAAAAAATTCATATTTTTCCAATAAAAAAACGCGGAATTTTATATTCAAATGATGATAATATAAATTTGCTATTCGTATTATGAATATTATTACCATAAATATATTTTTCATCATCTTTTTCATTTTTTTTTGAGCAAGAGGGAAATGTTGTGGTATCATAAATGTCGTATCTTTGTTGTTCGTAAAGACATTGATTTCTAATAAAAAGCAAGATAGATATCAGTATAGACCTATTTTCTTGAGGAAAAGGAAGATAGATTGGTCGCATCATTTTCTTTTCAATCATGGTGATCAATGTTGTGGTGATATTTTTTTTTTCAAGATGAACGGGTCGGAACAAATTTTTAACGAAGGCTCTTTGATATTCTAAGGGAGGACATTGTATTGTATTATATTTCGATGATAAATTTTGTCTTCTTTGTAAAAATAAATAGGTTAGTAAAAAACTTTTTTCAGAAGAACAATTATGTAAAAAACATAACAAAGAAGAAACCACAAGGCCAGAACGACCAATTCCCGCTTTACAATGAATATATATTTTTTTGTGGCGTTCTGTTAATAAAAATGAAAGGAATAGTAAAAAAGATAAAAAATCCTGAATATTGAAAGGACACGAATGATCTTGAATAGGAAAATGAATATATTTCATACCAAAATTTTTTTCATGAGGATCATATAAATATGTCATTCTTTTTTTTTCATGTGTCGTTGTTAAATCTATTATATAATCAAATTTTTCATTTTTTAAAATGTCTATTTCTTGAAAATTCCTTGGATATCCTCCAAATACACCCTTATCTTTATAAAAATAAGAAGCAAAATACATTATTACATAAATATATCTCCTTTGTAATCCTTTATATTTCTTTTATATTTCTTTTATGTTTTTTTCTTCCGGAATAACAAGATGAATACCCCAATTACAAATAAAAAATTAGAAAAATAAAAGGATAACAAATAAAA
>RGVT01000285.1 GCA_010027105.1 Planctomycetia bacterium | reverse complement strand
ATCGACGCCTACGCCGCGAGCCACTCGCTTCCGAATCGAAGCGCAGTGATCCGTGAGGCCCTGGCCCACCTGCTCAACATTTCGATCGCCGTAGAGGCGAAAGCACCCACTGAGACGGGGCAATAGCGACTCGGGCTGTCGTCTTTTTGTCCACAGGGCCGTGATGGTTCGCAAAGCGGATACACATCGAAGGGCCCAGAGGCCACTCCACGGCCCGGGAGGAGGCTCTTTCCACATGCCGCAGCCGGTGATCCGCGTCACCATTGTCGAGGACGACTCGCGTCTCCGCCGCACGTTCACCGACATCCTCGACTCGGCCAGCGACTGCGACTGCGTGGGCGTGTTCGCGTCGGGGCGGCAGGCGATCGCCAGGATTCCGCCGCCGAAGCCAGACGTGCTGATCATGGACGTGAACCTCCCGACTCGAGCGGCGTGGAGTGCGTGGCTGCGCTCGCCCCGCAGCTGCCCGAGACGCAGATCCTGATGGTGACGGTCTACCAGGATCCTGAGACGACCTTCGAGGCCCTGGCCGCCGGGCCCCCCTGATGCGGAATCACTCGCTCCCCGCGAGCAGCAGGTTCTCGAGCTGGTGGTGAAGGGATTCTCCTACAAGGACGTTGCCAAGGAGCTCGGCATCTCGACGAGCACGGTGGGCACGTACGTGCAGCGAATCTATGAGAAACTCCACGTCTCCAGCCGCCGCGAGATCATCGATCGTTCGAGGCTTTGAGCCGTTGGAGCGATCAGGCCATGGGGCGGCAGGGCCGCATGTGGAAGTCCAATTGGGATTGCGGGCGCCTCGATCGAGCGAATCGCAACTTCGTAATCCGCTGCGGAACTTCGCCGCGTACGGCAGCGTGCCGATCTTCAACTTGGAGATCACGCCGGATGGTGCTCTTTCGGACAAGAGCACGGAGGCGCTGTCTGCCGCGCGATGATGCAGGGTTGCGAGGGAATCCCAAGCCTGTAACGATCTTCATGGTTGGCACCCGTGAAGTGTCACCAGTCGTGCCCAAGACGCTACGGCCGTGGCAGCCGAGCTAGAAATCGAACAAAAACCAGTGATATTCCTTGGTGGCCAAGCTTCTCTCGGCCACGTTCTTTGTAAGGAATGTGTCATGCACGATGTTCTCCACGAGCGGGCCGCGGAACTCTCGCGGCTTGCAGCGAAGATTCGGGCGAATCTCGTCGCCCGGATCATTTCAGCCCGTCGGGCAACGGCCCGCGAGTCGCAGCTCTCCATCCGCTTTATCGAGGAACGGCTCCGATGACGGACGACATTCCAGAACTTTCGACGACCGATTTCGCGCGAGCAATCTCGGCAGGCACTCGCCGGCGACTGGGAGAGGGGCGCATAACCTCTGGCGACGATGTCGCAACGATTCGCACGTTCGTCGGGCTCACCGTCGAGCAGTTTGCCGAGGCAACTGGCGCGACCGTGGAGACGGTGCGGGACTGGGAGTCTGGAAAACACACGCTCGACGGCCCGGCCATCCGCCGCCTGGCATTGCGGTGCGGCATCCCGGCGTATTTCTGGAAAGTCTCCGTTCAACGGTCTAGCCTCACGGATTGGTGAGATTCGGGCTCCAAAGGCCGGGTTTGATTTCCGGCACGACGCCGCCTACCGGCAGCGTCACTTGCACTGCGGCGGCGAGCTGCTTCGAGAGTTCGGCGACCGTGGCTGCATGGGCCGGCGCCTCGGCGAGGTTCGTGAGTTCCTTCGGGTCGGCGTCGTGGTCGTAGAGTTCGCGACCCTCGCGGCCTTCGTCCCATTCGGTATAGCGCCAGCGCGGCGTGCGCAGCGAGTAGCCGAAAAACTGCTTGCCCTTCGTGCCCTCGTCCCTCGGCTGCGAGACCCGGCCAGGGTTGCCCCGAGTCACCTGCGTGACGGCCCAGCCGCGGCCCGTGACCGCCGGGTCGGCGAGCACAGGTACGAGGCTCTGTCCCTGGAGGTTTTTTGGCGGTTCGATACTGCAGAGTGCGGCGAGCGTCGGAAAGATGTCCACCTGCGACACGGGCGCCTTTGCGACGCCGCCGGCCTGGCAGCGGCCTGGGGCCGCGATCAGAAGCGGCACGCGGGCGCTCTCCTCGAAGAGGCTCATCTTCTGATAGAGCCCGTGCTCCCCCATGTGGTAGCCATGGTCGCTCGTGAACACCACGATCGTGTTCTCGGCGAGCCCATGCTTGTCGAGGGCGTCGAGCACGCGGCCCACCTGGGCATCGAGAAAGCTGATGCTCGCGCAATAGGCCTGCCGGGCCTGCCGGCGCTGCTCGTCCGTCATCGCATCCTGCTCCGCCTTACGGCTGCCGAGCGCCGCCTTCGGCATGTCCTGCTGGTCTTCAGCCACGCCGGTGACGAGCGGCATCTCGGCCTCGGGGTACATCTCGAAGTAAGGTGTCTTCGGGGCGACGTAGGGCGTGTGCGGTCGGAAGAACCCGACGGCGAGGAAAAACGGCCGCGAGCGGTCGCGGGCGCAGCGTTCGAGCACCCAGGCTGCGTCGTCGGCCATGATGCCGTCGGTGTGCGCGCGGTCGCCCTTGGGCGAGGCATACCAGCTCAGCATGCCACCGAATTTTCCCGGCTCGAGCGAAAAGATCTTCGGCTCCTCCTCGAGCCGGTCGCAGCCCGCGGGGTTGATCTCGAGCTCCCATGAGCCGGGGTCGTCGTGACCGTTCGTACCCACTGACATCGGCACGTTGTAGTGGTAGAGCTTGCCGATCCGGGCAGCGAAGTAGCCCGCGAGGCGAAACGCCTGCGGCATCGAGAGCTGCGTCGGGATCGATTGCCGGAAGATCTGGCCGTTGGCGTGGATACCGGTCGAGTTGGGATAGAGGCCGGTGAGAAACGAGTTGCGGCTCGGCCCACAGAGCGGAAACGCGCAGTACGCCCGCTGGAACCGCACGCCGCGGGCGGCGAGCCGGTCGATGTGCGGCGTCTTCACGAGCGGATCGCCATAGCACCCGAGGAAGCAGTTCAAATCGTCGGAGACGATGAACAGCACATTGGGCCGCGGGTCGGCGGCCGGAGCCACGCCAGCCCCGAAGAGAGACGCGACACAGACGAGTCCGATGCGTAACGCCACTGATTGCTCCTTCCGGCAGCGGTGGTCTGTTCAGCGTGGCTGAAGAATTTCCAGGTCGTACCGCGGGGTGCCGCGAGCCGTGTCATGCACGATGAGTCGCACCTGACGACCCAGCACGGCCGACTCGACCCACCCTTCAGCCTGCGGTTGGAGAGCCTCGTACTCCCGGGGCCCGCGACCGAACACCTGAAATACCGGTGGTTGGGCTCGAGCGTCC
>RGVT01000284.1 GCA_010027105.1 Planctomycetia bacterium | reverse complement strand
GCTTGGCCTGAATCGGCGTGTGGACGCAGTAGTGCGGCAGGTAGAGAAAGAACGGCTGGTCGCGGTTGGCCTCGATGAACTTCACCGCCTCGGCCGCCTCGCGGTCGGTGAGGTATTCGCCGTCCGCGCCCGCGGAAAGTGTTGGAATCCCGTAGGGGGCGAAGTAGCTCGGTGGCTGGCCGCGATCGTAGCCGCCGACGTTCCGGTCGAACCCGTGGTGCTCCGGGAAATACGGGCCGCTGCCCAGATGCCACTTGCCGATGCTCGCCGTGGCGTAGCCCGCGGCCTGGAGTCGCTCGGCCACGGTGACCGCTTCGAGCGGCAGGAACTTCTGCCATTCGGGAGGCCTGAGTTTCGCGAACGGTTGGCCGTGCCCTGGAATCCAATCGGTGATGTGCAGCCGGGCTGGATACTGCCCGGTCATCATCGCGGCGCGCGAGGGCGAGCAGACGGTGCAGGCGGAGTAGCCGTGCGTGAACCGCATGCCGCTCGCGGCCAGCCGGTCGATGTTGGGCGTCTCGAAATATGGACTTCCCTGGCAGGAGAGATCCCGCCAGCCCATGTCGTCGACGAGGACGACAATCACGTTCGGTGTTTCCACCGCCGCAGCCTTTTCCGGTCGTTCCAGCGGCACGGTGACGGGCCAGCCCGGATACTGCCTCGGTGCGCCATCGGCACCCTTCACCGGAAACCGCGGCCAGCACTCGAACGTGATCGCGTCGTGCGCGAAGTCGAACCGGGCGAGGCCGTAGCCGTCACCCCGCTTTTGTTCGTCGTTCACGTCCTCCGGATTGGCGTAGGCGACCATCGAGATCTTGTTGCCGAGGCCGTCCTCGTAGTCGCCGGTCCAGGGGAGCGGGCTGTCCGGCACGGGGTTCGCGCCGGGCTTCTCGTCGAGCGGGTGCCACCAGCGGCCGTAGATCGTGTTCACGAGGGCCGGCGCCGTGAACGACCAGGGTCCGTCGCCATGCCGCTCGATGCCGTGCTTCACGACCACGGCCAGATGCTGATCGCCGCAGAGGTGCGTCGCGTGCGCGGCATCGAGGAGTTTGAGTGCGGCGTTGCGGCCGCGCTGCGGCCAGCCGTTGCAGTCGAGGTCGGCGAGGAGCCGGTTGCCGGGCTTGCCGTGGAGGTGCACCGCGCCGCAGAAGGCCGTGGCCGAGAGGGCCGTCTTCGCGCGGACGCCCGCCCAGTCGCGGCCCCATGTCTCGAGCCAGGCGAGCTGCCGCGGGCCCAGGAGTTCGAGCCCCGGCTTGTCCACGCTCGCCCGGTCATACGTCGGATCGGTGATGTGGTCGGGCCGCGGTCCCATCGCGGGGATCACGCCACGCGGCCCGGTCTTGAACTTCCGATCCTCGAGGATCGCGCAGTCGAGCCCGCCGACGACCAGCCGCGTGAAATACACGCCGATTCCCCGGTCGATCGGCGCCGGATCGACCGGATCGGGCAGGTGCCAGGTCTGCTGCCGCTGGACCATGTTCACGTAGTCGGCCGGATAGAAATAACCGCCGTCGTCGCCGTCCTGGTGCGTCGCGATCCTGCCGCCGGCGCCCCACAGGTTCGGCTGGCCGACGTCGTGGTCGTCGGGGATCGTGACGCTGGGCCGGTCGCGCAGCACGTCGCGAAATTGCAGGCCGAACTCGATCCAGCCGACCGTGTGCTGCGTGTGGCGGTAGGTCTGGTCGCCCGCGAAGAACAGCAGGTCGGGGTCGGCCCGCTTGAGGCTCGTCACGATCTCCTCCCGCGCCCCCGGCGTCCGCGACGAGTTGCACGACATGACCGCCACCGTGACCTGCGGCTTGTCGGCCGGATCGCGGCGGACGAGCCCCTCGAAGATGGCCTCGTCACCGTGCCGGACGCGATACGGCCAGTCGCGAGACGAGTCCCAGCCCTCGACGCGGAAGGTGGCGTCCCAGCCCGGGTAGTGCACGTCCGAGCGGGCCGCCTCGACCCAGGCCTCGCCGCGGCGGATCTCGAGCCGCGCCTCGCGGGGCTCGCCGGGCTTGAGCGGAAAGAGCTGCGCGGAGAGCTTCAGCGTGCCGCGGGAGTCCGGCCGGACCGTCACGGTGTAGACCGCGAACGCGATCACGTCGCGCCGCGGCACGTCGAGGGCGAACGGCCGGCCCCCCTTGGCGCCTGGTTTGGCACTCGTGGCGGCAGGCTGCTCCCACCAGGCGCCGGTCGCCCAGCCGTCGAGCTCGGGAAACGCCGGGCCGAACGGCTGTGCGGTGACGTCGGCGGCGGTCCATGAGCCGGCGCGTGCGGTCGCGAGCGACGCCACGAACCAAACCGTCAGGAGGCAGATGACCGGATGCCGCCTGCTCATGCGGGGGAAAACCTTCATGTGGACGCTCCGTTGAAGCGTGTCCGCTGGAGCGTTGACGACCGACCTGTGACAATATCGACCGCGGCACGTGACTCTGCAACGTCCCGGCGGCCGCGATCACGCTTCACGGATAGGAATCACTGCATGGCCCGCGCGTCAGGAATGGCGGGCGTGCTGTGGGCGTGCGACCCCCGGAATTCCCGCGCGACTCGCCGGTTGTTCGCGCCCTGTCCCCGCCACTGACTTCACGCCGGCTGGACCATCCATGGCTCCTGCCGGCTGTTTTTTGGGCGGCATCGTGCCGGGATGGCCGTGGCAAAACCGCGGTTTAGCCGAGTTCCTCGAGGGCCCGCCAGATGCGAGCCGCATTCTCGGCAGAGGGCCGCACCCAGATGTCGATGTCGAGCGTGGCCCCCACATATCCATGGGCCGCGAGCGCATGGGCACGGATCACGAGGTGCTCAACGCCCTCGTCCCGAAAAGCTCTCACCATCTCGACGAAATGAGGATTCATCCAACGGCCTCCCAGTCATCGACCAGGCGTTCTTGGTCGCTTCCCAGACGAGTTCGATCCGCTGGGACGGCGTGAGGTGGGAATAGTCGGCAGACGGCTCCCGCTCGCCTACTCGCCCCTTCCAGACAGGCCACATCGACCGGTCGAAGGTGTCGAACGAGGAGCCTGCGTCCGTTTTCGTGAATTCTGATTCCATGAGGAAAGTATGCCCTCGAACCTGGTATTCAGATCGACAAACCTTGAGGTGCGGCCAATTTGACGACCCCAGCAGGCCGTGGCCGAAGTCGCTTTTTTGTGTCGCTGAAGGTGCTCATGCGCGGCCAGATGCGTTTGAAGGTGTCCCACAGGTGTGGCCCTGCGGCTCGCAACCGGAGGTAGACGACGCCCGGATGCGGCGCGGCGTCGGACTGCACCAGGCGGCCGATGTCGCGGTCAAAGGTCATCAAGACGCGGCCTTCGC
>RGVT01000283.1 GCA_010027105.1 Planctomycetia bacterium | reverse complement strand
TGGGGCACGCTCAAGGGCCGGTTCGTGTTCGGGGGCGACGCGCCCGCGGCCTCCGAACTCAAGGCCGACAAGGACGTCGAGGTGTGCGGCAAGCACAAGCTCGTCGCCGAGGAGCTCGTCGTCGGCGCCGACAAGGGCGTGGCCAACGTGGTCGTGTTCGTGCGCGACAAGGGGGTGAAGGTCAATCCCGAACTCGAGGCGGGGAAGGGCACGCCCGTCGTCCTCGACAACAAAAACTGCCGGTTCGAGCCGCACGTGGCGTTCGTCCAGACGGGGCAGAAGCTGGTCCTCAAGAACTCCGACACCGTCGGTCACAACAGCAACGTGGCCACGATCAAGAATTCGCCCTCGAACAACCTCATCCCCGCCGGCGCCGAAGCCCCGCTCACGTTCTCGAGCGAGGAGGCGATCCCCGCCCAGGTGACCTGCAACATCCACCCGTGGATGAAGTCGTGGCTGGTCGTGCGGCCCAATCCGTATGGGGCCGTCTCCGGCCCCGACGGCAGGTTCGAGATCAAGGGCGTGCCGGCCGGCGGCGAACTCGAACTGCAGATCTGGCACGAGAAGGCCGGCTACGTCGGCGAGGTCACGATCGGCGGCAAGGCCGAGAAGATCGCCAAGGGCCGCAAGAAGGTGACGGTCGCCGCCGGCGACAACGATCTCGGAGAGATGGTCCTCGATGCGAACCTGTTCAAGAAATAGCCTGCTCACGGCGGCCGCAGCCACGCTGCTCGTCTCCTCCGGCTGCAAGCCGGTGAGGATCGAGACGCCCGGCGCCGACACCGAGGCGGCGGGGAAGATCCGGGCCACGCTCGTCTCCGCGTCGAGCGGCGGCGGCGAGACCGCGGCCGCGTCGACGGGCACCGGCTGGGGCACGCTCAAGGGCCGGTTCGTGTTCGCCGGCACACCCGGCGCCCCCAAGGCCCTCCTGGCCGACAAGGACACCGAGGTCTGCTCCAAGGGCGGCATGAAACTGCTCGACCGCTCGCTGCTCGTCGACGGCTCGACGAAGGGCCTGGCCAACGTCGTCGTGTTCGCCCGCAAGACGAGCCGCGTGAAGGAGCCGCCGTCGTCGACGCCGCTCGTCTTCGACCAGAAGCAGTGCGAGTTTCTCGCGCCCGTGTTCGCCGCCCGCGTCGGCCAGCCGATCGACGTCAAGAACAGCGATCCGATCGGCCACAACACCAACATCTCCGGCTCCGACTTCAACCAATTGATCCCTGCCGGCGGCGGCACCACCTACGTGCCCAAGGCCGAGACGGGCATGCCCACGATGGTCACCTGCAACGTCCACCCTTGGATGAAGGCCTACATGGTGTTCCGCAAGGACGGCTACGTGGCCGTGTCGGCGGCGGACGGCTCGTTCGCGATCCCCGACCTGCCGGCGGGCGAGCCGCTCGAGTTCCAGGTGTGGCACGAGCGGTCGGCCGGCCCCAACGGCGCGCTCGGCCTCGAAAAGCCCGATCTCAAGTGGACCCCCAAGGGCCGCTTCACGCTCACGCTCGCTCCGGACGAAGTCAAGGACATCGGCACGCTCGAGGTGCCGGCGTCGGCACTCGGCACCTGAATCCCACACACGCCATGAAGACCATCACGCAACGCCCGTTCGCCGGCCTGTTCGCGGTCACGTTCGGCCTCGCCTCCCTCGTCGGCTGCGGCAAGACGCCCCCGGCCTACTTCCGCCCCAACATGGTGGAGGCCACGAAGCAGCGGCTCTCCGCCGAGCAGGAGAAGCAGGTCTCGACGATCCTCCTGGCGATGTTCGGCACGCCCGACGAGCCTGTCTGCCTCCCCGAGACGGGCCTCGACGAGGCCAAGCTCCGGCTCGCCGCGGGCCCCGTGCGCAGCGACGTCGTCGGCCGCAAGAACGGCCTGTACCGCGAGCACTGTGCCCACTGCCACGGGATCACGGGCGACGCCCTCGGGCCGACGGCCGCGTTCCTGAATCCGTATCCCCGCGACTACCGGCCCGGCGTGTTCAAGTTCAAGAGCACCGAGCGGGCCGACAAGCCGACGCATGCCGACCTCGTGAAGCTGCTCCACAACGGCGTGCCCGGGACGTCGATGCCGTCGTTCGCGCTCCTGCCCGCGGCCCAGGTCGAGGCGCTCGTGGAGTATGTGAAATACCTGAGCATGCGGGGCGAGACGGAGCTCGCGCTGATGCGGGCCTACTTCGAACTCGACGACGATGCGCAGGGCAAACTGCCCGAGAGCCGCGAGTTTCTCGTCGACGAGACCCTCACGCCGATCGCGGAGAAGTGGAAGGCGGCCGCCGACGCCCGGATCCAGGTGCCGCCGATGCCCGCCGACATCGACCTCGTGGCGTCGATCGCCAAGGGCAAGGAGCTCTTCTACGGCGACAAGGCCAACTGCGTGAAGTGCCACGGCGTCACCGGGCTCGGCGACGGCCAGGCCAACGACTACGACGACTGGAACAAGGCGATCGTGGAGATCGGCAAGGAGCTCGCGAGCGGCTCGGCCAAGGCCCGCGAGACATCGACGGCCGGCATGAGCCCGGAGGAACTCGCCGAACACCGGGCCCAGCTCGCCTGGCTCGAGAAGTTCGGCAAGGTGCTCGACGGCGACGCGCTCCATCCGCGGACGATCCCGCCGCGGAACCTGCGGATGGGCGTCTACCGCGGTGGCCGGCGGCCGCTCGACCTCTACTACCGGATCCACGCCGGCATCAACGGCGCGCCGATGCCCGCGGCCAAGGGCACGATCCCGCCCGAGGACATCTGGCACATCGTCAATTACGTGCGATCGCTCCCCTACGAGTTCGACGGCGAACTCGGAGCCGACCGCCCGATGCTGGTGCGCGACCGGTTCTGAACGAGAGAAGCGAGGAGCACGATCGTGAGCCGACTGTCCGGAATCCTGTGGAGCCTCCTGTTCCTCGCCGTGCCGGTGCTCGGCGTGGCCACGTTCGCCGTGGCCCCGGCCTACGACATCTGGCTGCCGAAGGACGTGTCGGAGCACGGCAAGGCGATCGACGGCCTGTTCTATTTCATCCTCGCGCTCACCGGCGTGGTGTTCATCGCCACCGAGGTGCTGCTCTTCTGGTTCCTCTGGAAGTACGACGCCGCGAGGAACAAGAACGCCGCCACCTACATCCACGGGAGCCACACGCTCGAGGTGGTGTGGACGATCATCCCGGCCGCCACGCTCTTGTTCCTCGCGATCTACCAGATGAACACCTGGGCCGACGTGAAGATGCGGCGGCCGGCGATGTCGCCGTCGGTCGAGGTCGTGGGGCGGCAGTTCGAGTGGCGGCTGCGATACCCCGGCCGCGACGGCACGCTCGGCAC
>RGVT01000282.1 GCA_010027105.1 Planctomycetia bacterium | reverse complement strand
CCCCATGTGAAACAGGCTTCAGCCTGTCATCCCGATGCATGACAGGCTGAAGCCTGTCCTACTTCAGCCCGGGGCGGCGGTCGAGGGCGCCGCGGACGCCGAGCTGCTCGGGATGGCGGGCGATCTTGTCGGTGAACACGCGGACGTCGTCCACGATCGGCCGCAGATCCTTCGTGAGCTTGTTGACGTTCTGGGCGGCCTGGGCGAGGTCGTTGTAGACCTGCGGGTCGCGGACGAGCTTGCCGAGCGTTCCCTGCGACTCGTTGAGCGCCTTGGTGAACAGCGCCGCCTGCTGGAGCGTCTCGTCGAGGCGGGCGATCGTGCGGTCGACCTGGGCCACCATCTGCTCGCCCCGGTCGCCGAGGGGCTTGGTGAGCCCCTCGAGGTTCCGCAGGTTGCGGTCGGCCGAGTCGATCGTGGTGCCCATGCCTTGGACGGTGGTGCGGAGGTCGGCGAGCAGCTGCGGCAGGTTCTCGATCGCGGCCTTGATCCTGTCGCGCGACTTCGGGTCGCCCATCACGTCGTTGATGTTGGCCATGGCGATGCTGAAGTTGTCGAGGGCCGCCTCGGTTTTCCGCACCATCTTCTCGAATTTATCGTCCTCGCCGAGGAACATGCGGTCGAGGTTGGCGGCGAGTTTCGTGACCGACTCGCTCGCCCCGGCGAGCGAGTCGAGCGTGGCCCCGAACTTCGGCTCGAGCGTGGCGAACACCTCGAAGGGGTCGCGGGAGACGGCGCCCGCGAGCACCTCGTCCTTCGCGAGCCGCTGCCGCGGGGGCACGATCCGGCCCGGCACGAGCGAGATCTCGGCGTCGCCCAGGAGCGTGCCGGCGATGCGGGGCTGCTCGTCCCTGTAGATCGGCACGTAGGAGTCGATGTCGGCGACGACGCTCACGCCCCCGCGCTCGTTGAGCGTGACGCTCGCGACGCGGCCCACGAGGATCCCGTTCTTCCGCACGGGGGTGCCCTGGGAGACGCCCCGGGCGTCGGCGAAGTCCATCTTCAGCGGATAGGTGGCCTGCACGAGCGAGGGCAGGTCGCCGAAGAGCACGATCAGGATGCCGGCGATGATGGCGGTGGCGAGCACCATCACGCCGACTCGGAACTGCATCACGCGGTCGTTCATGGCGTCTTCCTCGTCGCCCCGGGGCCCTCGCCGGCCTGCTCGTCCCGCAGTTCCGTCAGCCGTGCACCCGCCCGGCCCTCGATGAACTGGCGCACCCGCGGGTCGCGGCTCCGCTCGAGGTCGGCCGGGGTGCCGTCGAACACGATCTGCGGCTCGCCGTCGGCGAGGCGGAAGAGCGGGTAGAGCATGATGATCCGGTCCGCCACCTTGCGGGCCGTGTGCATGTCGTGGGTGACGACCACGCTCGTGACGCCGTCGCGGGCCCGCACCCTGAGGATCAGTTCGTTGATCACGTCGCTCATGATCGGATCGAGGCCAGTGGTCGGCTCGTCGTAGAGGAGCACCGGCGGGTCGAGGGCCAGGGCCCGGGCGAGGCCGGCCCGCTTCCGCATGCCGCCGGAGAGCTGCACCGGCTTCTTGCCGGCGGCCGACCGTGGCAGGCCCACCTCGGCCAGCAGTTCGTCGACGACCGTGCCGATCTCGGCCGCACCGATCCGCGTGTGCTCGCGGAGCGGGAAGGCGATGTTGTCGGCGATCGTGAGGCTGTCGAAGAGGGCGGCGTTCTGGAACACGAACCCGTAGCGGGTCCGGAGCTGCGCGAGCTCCCGGTCGGAGAGCCCGGCGAGCACGCGGCCCTCGAACCGCACCTCGCCGCTGGTCGGCCGGACGAGCCCGATGAGCGTCTTGAGCAGCACGGTCTTGCCGCAGCCGCTCTCGCCGAGCACCACGAGCGTCTGGCCGGCGGGGACCTCCAGGGCGATGTCACGGAGCACGTCCTGGGTTCCGAACCGTACGCAGACGTCGTGTACCGCGAGCACGGGCTGCCCGGGGGCTTCGCGTCGCGACGGCCTGGAGGTGACGGTGGCGGGCATGCGGCTAGAGCAGTTTTCGCGGCCCCTCGGGGCGGAAGAAGTCGTGGACGTTGTTGAGCCAGATGCCGAGGAACAGGTCGAGCACCAGGATCAGCACGAAGGAATGGACGAACGCGTTGGTGGCGGCCCGACCGACGCCTTCGGCGCCGTGATCGCAGTTGAAGCCGTGGTGGCAGCTCACGAGCGCGATCGCTGCGCCGAAGAAGAACGTCTTGGAGATGCCCATCAGGAAGTCGAAGGCGTCGACGTATTCGCGCGAATTGGCCCAGTAGTGGTGCTCGTCGATCCCCAGCACGAGGTGCGAGTAGAGATAGCCGCCGAGCACGCCCATGAAGTCGGCCATGATGGTGAGCGTGGGGATGAGCACGAGGCAGCCGAGAAAGCGGGGCACGACGAGGTAGTAGATGGGGTTGGCACCCATGCTCTCCAAGGCGTCGATCTGCTCCGTGACCCGCATGGTGCCCAGTTCCGCGGCCATGGCGCTTCCCACGCGTCCGGCGAGCATGGTGGCCGCGAGCACGGGCCCCAGTTCGCGGACGAGCGACAGGTTGATCACGGAGCCGAGCCGCGTCTCGAGTCCCAGCGCCTTGAACTGGGCGAAGCTCTGCACGGCGAGCACCATGCCGATGAACAGGCCCGTGAGCGCCACGACGGGCAGCGACATGACGCCGATCTGGTAGAAGTTCGGGAGCAGGACGTCGCGTCGCTGGCGGCGGAGAAACAGCCAGCCGAGGGTGCGGCAGGCGAACACGGCCACGTCGCCGATCCCCGTGATGCGGTGCACCGTGAACGCGCCCACGTTCGCGATCTGGTCGGCGAGCCAGCCGGAGAGTCCTGCCGTGGGCTGCTGTGCGATCGGCGTGGTCATGGCGGAAGCCTGGGACGGACGGGACCGGCGCGCGGCGGCCCCTGCCGATTGTTTCGGGAACGCAGGGCCGGCGACTTGAGCCGGTCATGCGGACCGGGCGGAGTCTGGGTAGGCTGGGGCGAGGGGGTCGCGGCGCGAGGCGCCGCTCAGGTCGCCGGGCCCGCGGCGGCCGGCTCCGCGGTGACGAGCCCCTTGAAGACGAGCTGCTTCTTGCCCGCCACCTCGGCGCAGTCGACCTGGATCGTGTCCTTCCCCTCGAACTCGCCCTTCAGGAGTTCCTCGCTGACCGGGTCCTCGATGTAGTTCTCGAGGGCCCGCCGCAGCGGGCGGGCGCCGAAGTCGGTGTCGGAGCCCTTCTTGATGAGGAACTTCTTCGCCTCGTCGGTGAGCTCGAGCTTGAGGCCCCGCTCGGTGAGCCGCTCGCGGACCTTCTCGAGCTCGATG
>RGVT01000281.1 GCA_010027105.1 Planctomycetia bacterium | reverse complement strand
AGCCCGGCGCCCGCGGCGAGATCCTCTCGATCGCCTTCGCCTCGGCCGGCCAGCATCAGGACGCCGGAGCCAAGATCGTCCACGCCGCGCCCCACACGAGCGGCCGGATCGTCTCGAAGAGCATCTCCAAGAACGGCGGCCGGGCGAGCTACCGCGGCCTCGTGAAGGTGGAGCCCGGGGCGAAGAAGAGCAAATCGAGCGTGGTCTGCGACGCGCTCATCCTCGATGGACACAGCCGCAGCGACACGTATCCCTACATCGAGATCGAGGAGCAGGACGTCTCGATCGGCCACGAGGCGAGCGTCTCGAAGATCGGCGAGGAGCAGCTCTTCTACCTCATGAGCCGCGGGCTCACCGAGGCCGAGGCCAGCACGATGATCGTGGGCGGGTTCGTCGAGCCGCTCGTCAAGGAGCTGCCGATGGAATACGCCGTCGAGATGAACAAGCTCATCCAGCTGCAGATGGAAGGCTCGGTGGGCTAGCGCATGACCGCCGTGTCCGCCGTGTCCGCCGTGTCCGCGGCGCCCGCCGCCTCCGGATTCGACCGCGACGCCCTGGAGGGCCTGATCGCCTCCGCCGACCTGCCGGCCTGGGTCGCCGAGCGGCGCCGAGCGGCGTTCGAGGCGCTCTCCGCCCTCGCGCTTCCTGACCGGCGCAGTGAAAACTGGATGCGGACCGACATCCGGCTCTTCAAGCCGAAGGCCTGGGGCCTGCGGCCGCGGCCGGACGGTCCCGCGCCGGCAGGGCTGCTCGCCGAGGCGATCACGTCGGGCGCCGTGGCGGCCGAGGCGTTCGATCCGGGCCCCGCCCTGCCCGCCGCCGCGACGGCGCTCGGCGGCCGGCTCGTGTCGCTCGACGGCCACGTGGTGCGCGAGGAGTGCGATCCCGCGCTCGCCAAACGGGGCGTGCTGTTCGGCTCGGCCGAACGGGTGCTCGCGGAGCACGGTGCGGCGATCCGGCCCCACTGGTTCGCCGTGATCAATGGGCGAGCCGATTGGTTCGCGGCCCTCCATGCCGCCTTTCACCGCGCGAGTGCGATCCTCTACGTGCCGCCCGGCGTGAAGGTGTCCGAGCCGCTTTCCGTGACGGCGGCGATCGGGCCCGGGGGCGTGGACACCTCGCACGTGCTCGTGGTGCTCGGCGAAGGCGCCGCGGCCACGCTGCTCACCGAGACGGTCGGCGGCGGCGACGCGGCGAGTCCCGCCGGCGGGTTCCACTGCGGCGGCACGGAGATCGTCGTCGGCCGCGGCGCGTTCCTGCGGATGGTGAACCTGCAGAACTGGAACACCGGCGTCTGGCACTTCGCCCGCCAAAAGGCGGTGGTGCACGAGAACGGCCGGCTGCAGTGGACGCTCGGAGCCCTCGGCAGCCGGGTCTCGCAGGTGGCGCAGGACGTCGCCCTCGTCGGCCGCCACGCCGACGCGCAGGTCAACGGCGTGATGTTCACCGAAGGCCGGCAGCACCTCGTCTACAACACGCTGCAGCATCACGAGGCCCCGGGCTGCCGGAGCGACCTGCTCTACAAGGGGGCGCTCCAGGACCGCTCGCGGCTGGTGTGGCGGGGCATGATCAAGGTCGACAAGGCCGCCCAGAAGACCGACGGCTACCAGCGGAACGACAACCTGATGCTCTCGGCCGAGGCCCGGGCCGATTCGATCCCCGGCCTCGAGATCGAGGCCGACGACGTCCGCTGCACGCACGGCGCCACGAGCGGCCGCGTCGACGCCGTGACCGACGTACCCGATCCGGGCAAGACGCTCGTCGAGGTCGACGGCGAGATGGTGGCGCTGTTCCACGTCGGCGGCACGTTCTACGCGCTCGACGACGTGTGCACGCACGACGGCGGCCCGCTCGCCGACGGCGAACTCCGCGACCACAAGATCGCCTGCCCGCGACACGGGGCGAAGTTCGACATCCGCACCGGGGCCGCGCTCACGATGCCGGCCGTCAGGCCGACGCGGGCTCACGACGTGAAGGTCGAGGATGGCGGCGTGTGGGTGCGGCTGCGGGCCGAGGCGGCGTCCGCGGGCCCGGCAGCCCAGGCTTCACCGGCGGCCGCGGCTCCCCGGGCCCAGGCCGCCGCGGCCCCGGCCGAAGCGGCCGCTCCCTCCGCGACGCCGGGTGCAGCCGCCGCGTCGGGCCCGCTCTGCGAGGATTCGATCCGCGAACTGCTCAAACAGGTCAAGGATCCGGAGCTGTTCGTGAACATCGTCGACCTCGGCCTCGTCTACGGCGTCGCGCTCGAGCCGGCGGCCGACGCCCCCGGCAAGCAGAAGATCTCGGTCGACATGACGATGACGAGCCCCGCCTGCCCGGCCGGCCCGCAGTTGATCGGCGACACGAAGCGGGTGCTCGGCGCCCACGCCGACGTGTCGGGTGTGGAGGTGCGGATCGTGATGGACCCGCCCTGGACGCCCGACCGGATGACCGAGGCCGCCCGCGACCAGCTGGGCATTTTCTGAAGCTCGTAGGACAGGCTTCAGCCTGTCACGCCCCGACGTAGGACAGGCTTCAGCCTGTCGTGCCCCGATGTGGAAAAGCTTCAGCCTGTCGTGCCCCGATGTGGAAAAGCTTCAGCCTGTCGTGCCCTGGGTAATCACCCGCATCCGGAGCCGGCGGTAGGCATGCTCGACTCCGGTCGTGTTGAGAGTACCTGACTCGTGGGTTGTGATCAGACGTCGATAGTCCTCAACGACTCCCTTCGTCTGCGCGTGCCCACCGACCGACTCCGCCGAAAGCTCCGAAAGCCTACGAGAGCGGGATGCGCACGCCTTCCCAGGGCCCCGGCGACGGGGTCTGGGTGGCCCGGAGCCGGCGCGTACACGAGAAAGCAGTCATGAACATCCTGCTCTACGAATGGTGCTGCTCCGGCGGGCTGGCGGGCTGCGGCACCGGTGGTGAGCGTCAGGGGATCGCAGCCGAGGGGCGGGCGATGCTCGAGGCGCTCGCGGCCGATGCGGTGCGGGATGGGGGGCTCGATGTCACGGTGCTGGTGGACCGCATGCAACCGATCGAGCTGCCGGGAGCGGTGCGGGCTGTCGGTGTCCAAGATGACGACGTCGCCGCCCTCGTCGCGGCGGCCCGTGAGGCCGACTGGACGATGATCGTGGCGCCCGAAACCGACGGGATCCTGCGGTCGCGGGTCGGGGCCGTGCGTGCCGCGGGCGGCCGCGTGCTCGGCGCTTGTGATCGCTTCATCGGGATCGCAGCCGACAAGCAGGCGACGATCGACGCGCTCGCCGGGGCCGGCGTGCCCGTGCCCGCGGGTCGGACGCTCGCGGCCGGTGAGCGCGTGCCGGCCGGGTTCCACATGCCGGCCGTGCTCAAGGCCCGCGACGGCGTCG
>RGVT01000029.1 GCA_010027105.1 Planctomycetia bacterium | reverse complement strand
CGTCGACCTCGTGCCCGACAAGGGAAAGATCAAGCGCTGGCTCGGGGTGCCCGTGCTCCACGACCTCGACGCCCGGCTCGCCATGATGCGGGAGTTTGGCGATGAGTATCGGCAGATCCTCTCGCTCTCGCTCCCGGCGATCGAGGCGGTCGCCGGCCCCGATCTGGGCCCGGACATGGCCCGGCTGGCCAACGACTCGATGGCCGAGATCGTCGGCCGCCACCCGGAGCGGTTTCCGGCGTTCGTCGCCTCCGTCGCCATGAACGACGTCCCGGCGGCGATCGCCGAGATCCGGCGGACCATCGAACACCTCAACGCCGTCGGCATCCAGATCTACACGAGCGTCAACGGCCGGCCGCTCGACGATCCCGCGTTCGAGCCGATCTTCGCGGCCATGGCCGCCTACGACCTGCCGATCTGGCTGCATCCCGCCCGCGGCCCCGCCCCTGGCGACTACGCCACGGAGCCGACGTCGCGGTTCGAGATCTGGTGGACGTTCGGCTGGCCCTACGAGACCAGCGCCGCGATGGCGCGGATGGTGTTCTCGAAGTTCTTCCTGCGCTGGCCCGGGCTGAAGGTGATCTGCCACCACATGGGCGGCATGATCCCGTTCTTCGCGGGCCGCGTCGGCCACGGGTGGGATCAACTCGGCACGCGCACCGCCGACCACGACTTCGCCCCGCTGCTCGCGGAGCTCGGCCGGCCCGTCGATCACTTTCGAAGGTTCATCGGCGACACCGCCCTGTCGGGCTCGCGGGCCGGGATCGAGTGCGGGCTCTCGTTTTTCGGCATCGACCAGGTCGTGTTCGGCACCGACTTCCCCTTCGACCCGCAGGGCGGGCCGCTGTTCGTCCGCGAGAGCATCGCCGCGATCGACGCGCTGGGCATCTCCGAGGGCGACCGCCGGAAGATCTACGAAGACACTATCCGCCGCCTGGTGGGAGGACGGCTGCCGCCATGAGGCCGTCGCGCGCGACCCGGCCCACGAACCGCTCCGACAGCAGGCTGACGACGGTGTAGCGCGACAACGCGACGATCGACCAGCCGCACCAAAACGTGAGCACCGCGACGAAGATCGGCGGCCCGATCCGATGCTGCCAGCCATACGCGATCGCGGCCGCGGAGAGGGCGATCATCGCGAGATTCGGCCACACCGCCGCGATCCTCCGCGCGAGGCTCGTGTGGCGCACGACCTTGACGTTCACCCGGTAGCGCGGCCGCGAGATCGGATGCGTGATCGCGGTGACGAGCGCCGACAGGTAGACCGGCCAGAGCCCCACCTGCATCTGGAACGCCTTGAAGTCGTGGGCCCGGTCGGTCATGAACATCGTCATCAGCCGCATCAGCACGAGATACGGCAGCCGGTAGCAGAGAAAGATCCAGACCGGGGCCGCGATCACGAACTGCCCCGTGAACAGGGCCCAGGCCGGCGCGGCGAAGAAGATCGGATAGGCGATGCCATACATCACGTAGTGCCAGCCGAAGTGCAGGTAGTTGAGCCGCTGCCGGCAGCCGAGGCCCCGCGCGAACAGCGGGCACCGCCAGAACATGATCCGCGACGCGTCCACCGCCCACTGCCAGCGCTGCTGCTGCTGGGCGAAGACGTCGGTCGGCGCCGTGCCCGCACTGAGCGCATAGGGATAGTAGACGCCGTGCCATCCCTTCTGCTCCATGAGCATCGAGGCGTAGAGATCCTCGACGACGCTCCACGTCGGAAACCCGCCGATGTCGTCAAGCGCCGCCCGGCGGTAGATCACGCCGCTTCCGCAGGAGATCGGCGCGTTGACGTGGTTCTTCCCCATCTGCATCGCCTCGTAGAACACGGTGTCGCGGTTGCCCCAGGGGTCGCCTTCCGGCACGTTGAACTGCTGCCGGCTCGCCACGAAGCCGATCCGCGGCACCTGGAAGAAGCCGATGAGCCGCTCGATGATTTCCGGCCGCGGCACCTGGTCGGCGTCGAGCGTCATCACGAACGGCGCCGCCGTGACGGACAGGCCGTGGTTGAGGTTGCCGCTCTTGGCGAAGTGGCGCCGCTCCCGTGCCTCGTAGGAAAAGCCGTGCCCGACGGCGAGCTCCCGCACGTCCGCGGACCGCCCGTCGTCGAGCACCGTCACGTGGCAGTGCGGATAGTCGACGGCCGCCAGGGCGTCGAGCGTCGGGCGAACCACCTCGAGCGGTTCGTGGCACACCGTCACGAGCACGTCCACCGGGGGCGGGTCGCCCGGCCAGGGCATGCCCTCCGCCGGATGGAGCCGCCGGCGCATGAGCATCTCGCCCCACAGGAACACGCTCGCCGCGCAGATGGCTTCCGCGAGCAGGAACGCGGCCCCCAGCCAGGGATGGCTCCAGTCGATCGCCGTGACGAGCCAGCCCACGTAGACGAGCGCCGCCGTCTGGGCGAACACGAACAGCGCGAGGTTGCGGCGGCCGGCGCGGCGGAGCTCGGCATCCCGGTAGCGGCGCGACCGCCCTTCAGAATCGGCGGTCATAGGTGACCAGGAAGTTGAGCGCGTCGTACGACCCGGCCGACTTTCCCTGGCGCGTCAGTCCGCGATTCTGCGTGAAGTAGCGGGCGTCCAAGCGCAGCACCCGGAACCGGTCGATGTCTATCTTGCCATACAGGAACACGCCCACGCCGAGACCGCTGTTTTCGAGGATGTGGTAGAGGTGCCCTTCGCCGCCCAGCTCGAAGCGGTCGCGCGGCCGGCCCGACATCTCCAGGTTCCAGGTGCTCACGTCGAGGGCCGCGGGCGCGTAGTAGGCGGGCGTGGCCGGCCCCCCGGGCACAGGCTGGTAGAGCGGCGCGTCGTTCCGCAGCGTGAGGTAGTAATAGGCCCAGCTCGCGCGGGTGCGGAGCGGCCCCGGCCGGAATTCGTAGGCCACCTCGCCAAACTCGTCCTGCATCAGGTTGCCGTCGGTGAACGAGCCGACCCGCGAGCGCGCGTAGAGCGTCCAGCCCGGCCCGGGCCTGATCCGCGCGTGCAGCATTCCCTGCGTGCTCGAGATCTTCTCGCCGGCCGCGCCGATCGTGGTCACGATGTCGTAGATGCCGACGCCGAACGGCGGCTGGAAGTCGACGAGGTTGAAATATTCGGCGCCCCCGCCGACGTCGAGCCAGTGCACCGGGAACACCTCGGTCCACAGGCCGCCGACGGGCGTGACCCACGAGTTGGTGTAGCCGTTGACGCCGAGCCGGCCGCTCAGCGCCAGCCGCTCGTCGGGCCGCGACGCGACGTCGATCAGGCCGCCCTGCCGGTCGATGCTCTGAAAGCCCTTCTGCGTGAAGAGCGAGTTGACGAGCGCCGCCTTGACCTCCGTCTCCGGCGCGGGATGGTAGCGGCCGTCGACCCCGAAGCCGTATTCGAAGTAGCCGAGCGAGTTGGAGTAGGTGGAGAACTCCGCGTCGATCCTGGGGTCGGTCAAGTCTGCGAACAGGTCGGTCCGCGCCCGCCAGTCGAGCGCCCGCTCCCGCGGCAGCCAGCTTCCGAGCAGCTGCGAACCCTCCGCCAGCTCGCCGCGCCGCAGGCGGCACTCCGCCAAGCCGAGCGCCGCCTCCTCGAGGTGGGGCGCGGCGGCGAGCGCCCGCAGGTAGCCGTCGCGCGCCGGGCCGAACTGCCCGCGCGAATGCTCGGCCCGGGCCCGGGCCAGCGTGGCGAGGGTGCCGGCCTGGTCGGCCGGCGCCATGCGGGCCACGGCGGCCAGGGCCCCCGCGCGATTCACCAGCCGCGACTCGATCCGCGACCGCTCGAGCAGAATCCGGGCATCGCCCGGGCGGGATCGTTCCGCCGCGATGAGCAGCTGCCGGGCCCGCTCGAGCATGGTGCGGCCGGCCGCGACCTGCGCGTGCTCGAAGAGCAACGCCGCGTTGCCGGGATGCCGTTCGAGCAGGCGGCAGAAGGCGGCATCGGCCTCCGGCTGCCGCTGCGCCCAGACGTAGGCCCGGGCCAGCCGGAGCTCGAGCGGACCGTTCGCCGGATCGGCGGCCAGCGCCCGTTCGAGGAGCGGAACTCCGGCCGCGAAGTCGCCGGCATCGACGAGGGCGCCGCCCAACTCGGCCCCCGTGCCCTTGGCTGCCTTCGCGATCATGACCGCGTCGAACTCGCGCTTGGCCGCTTTTTCCTCGGCGTCCGCCTGCGGGCGAAGGCCCAGTTCCCGCTCGACATGCCGGGCGGCCCGCTCCATGGCGGCCGGCTCCTGCGCCGTGGGCGCGGCCGAGCGCAGGAGGTCGCGACACTCCTCGTCGTGAAAATTGTTGAGAAACAAAAACCAGGCGACGTGCTCGGCGACGCCGCGTGCCTCGGGGTTTTCGCGGAGGGCCTGGCGAAACAGGTCGCGGGCCTCGTCGATGCGGAGCTCCTTCTCGGCGAGTTCCCCCTGCTTGAACGCGGCGGGAGGCCCCGCGACGCTTGCCGGGGGCGGCAGCGGCTCCACCGCGGGCGGCAGTCGCTTCGCGAGCCCGGCTCCAACGCGGGCGCGCTCGCGCAGGAGCGCCGCATTGCCGGGCCGCGTCGCGAGCAGTTTCGCGTAGGCCGCGTCGGCCTCGGCCAGCCGGTTCGCCCACGCGTAGGCGCGGGCGAGCCGCAGCGCGAGCGGTCCGTTGCCAGGCTCGGTCGCCAGCGCCTGTTCCAGCAGCGGAATGCCCGCGGCGAATTCGCCGGCATCGACGAGTGCGCCGCCCCGCTCCGCATCGGCGGCACGCGCCGTCTGCTCGATCCGCGCGCGGTGAAACGCCCGCGCCGCCGCCTGCTCCTCGGCATCCGCGGGTCCGCGCAGGCCGAGTTCCCGCTCCACCTGCCGGGCCGCGCGTTCCATCGCGGCGGGATCCTGCCCCGTCTTCGCCGCCTGGCGCAGCAGGTCGCGGCACTCCTCGTCGTGAAAGCCGTTGAGAAACAAAAACCAGGCGGTGTGCTCGGCGACGCCGGGCGCGGCGGGTTTTTCCTGGAGGGCCTGCCGCAGGAGGGCGCGGGCCTCGTCGATCCGCAGCTCGGCCTCGGCCTGCTGCGCCCGGGCGAACGTCGCGGCTTCGGGCGCCGCAGTGGCGACGCGCACGAACGCCAGGCAGACGATGATGGCCGCCACGCGCGTCATGCCGGGGATGCTCCGACGGCCGGGGGAGCGAGCACCGCCGCGGCGGGCGCGGGCATGCCGAACAATTCGCCCTGGAACCAGTCGACGCCATCCTCGATCAGCCGCGCCATCTGCTCCGGGCTGCGCGTGTATTCCGCCACGGTCGTCATTCCCCGGGCCCGGCAGATGCTGACCACCACCCGCACGAACTCCCGCTGCAAGGGGTCGTCGTCGATGTATCCGGTCGCGAGCTGGTCGAGTTTCACGATGGCCAGGGGGAACTGCGTGAGCGACCGCAACTGACAGATGCCGCTGCCGAAATCGTCGACCGCGACGGCGACGCCCGCCGCCGCGAGCGATTCCAGCCTCGACTTCACGGCAGGCGTCGGCATCTCGAGGCAATGCGGCGAGATCTCGAGGATGACCCGCTCGCAGCCATCAGGCAGCGCCCTGATCGGCTCGAGAAACGACCCGGGGAACGCCTTCGACACGAACGTCTCGCGACTCACGTTGACCGAGATCCTGGCGTAAGGATGCGACGCGAGGATCTCGAGCACCCGCTGCAGCATGATCAGGTCGAATCGCTCCAGGAGCCCCTGCCCCCAGCCCGTGGCGAAGAAATCGGGCCTCGTCATCACGCGCCCACGGCCGTTTCCAAACCGCGCGAGCGCCTCGTGAAACGGCGCGTGGCCGCCGGCCTGCCCGACCACCGGCTGCAGCCACACCTCCCACGAGCCCAATTCCATCGCGGCGGACAGGTCGTGGGCCACCACTCCGCTCGACGGCGTGCCGACGACGACCGCCCGATTGCCCCCTTCCGCCGCCGCGGCGTCGACGCCGCTGTCGGCGAGCCGGATGGCGAAATCGAAGTCCTTGCGGGAAACGGCCGCGATCCCGACCGCGGCCCGGAGATGGAAGTCGCTCGAGAACCCCGGCACGTCGATACCGTTGATGCCCTCGATCAACCGCTCCGCGGAGCGGACGGCCGCGTCGATGCCGCCTTCGGTCAGGCACACGTGGAACGTGTCTCCCATCACGCGGCTCACGAGCGCCGGATAGGGCAGAACGCAATTCAGCACCGAACCGACGCGCACGAGCAGGGTGTCCGTCGCCGCGTGGCCGACGTACTCGCCGATCGCCGCGAAATTTTCCAGCTTCAACACCAGGATGACGGCGCCCGGGTCTTCCGGATTCGACCGCGCGAGCGACTCGAGTTCGCGGGCCATGCCCCAGCGGGTGAGGAGCCCGGTGACCGAGTCGCGGTTGTTGACATGCCGCCCGACCGTCGGGCCGCCGGCGACCAGCGGCTGGATCAGCAGGCACCTGCGTCCCTCCGCCGTATGACGCGTCCCGATCGAAACGGTGTGCGTGCCCCCGCGGGGATCCAGCAGCCGCATCGGGCTGAACCAGGCCTCGCCGAGCGGCGCCTGCCTGAGCGATGTCGCGAGCAACGGCCGGTCGGCCGGGGCCAGAAGATCCAGGATCGTTTTCCCGGCCATGAGTCGCTGCCCGTTGATCAGCACGCCCTCGACGCAGTCCCCGCCCGCGGTGACGCGCCCCTGGTCGTCGACGTCGATCGAGACGGGCCCGATCGGCGGGTCGAGGACGCTGGTCAACCGGTTGGCGCGGCTGAGCGCCTCCATCACGTGCCAGCAGATGTCCGCCAGCGGCAGGTCGCCGGGAATGGAATCGACCCACCCCTTGTCGCCAGCCTGCGGCCCGAGCGCCGGTTGCTGCGCGGCCGCCCCCCTGGCCGCCGGGGCGACGATCAGGATCGGTGTTTTCGGAAACACGCTCCACGTCTCGGCGGTGGGCGCGCGGGCGTCCGGTGGATCGGTCACCACGACCAGGACGGCCGGTCTTCCGCCTGCGACGCGGCGTGCCTCGGAGGCATCCCGAGCCTCCGTGACCTCCACGGGATGGAGGCCCAGGGCGGCGACGAGGTCGGGGCCGACGCCGCTGCCGCAGATCCGGACCACGACGTGCGGAAGGGTGATTTCCAAAGCGACACCTCGAGCGATCTGGCGCGACCAAGGGGCCGAAACTCTACGGAACCCCCCGGCCGCGGGAAATAGCAATTACCTCTTGCGGGGGGTGTGGTTGCCGGGGGTCGCTCCGGCTGCGGCGCGACATCCGGCGTGTGTCCGGGCGGCCGAGGCGGATGTCGGCGGGTGACCGCGAGGGGGACACCCCGCGAAAAACGTCGGGCGACCGCGCGGGCCGCGGGCGTTCTCCTCGCCGTCGCGCGTACGGTTCCACATGCCTTGGATGCCCGATCCCACCGCGCCTCCGACACCCGTGCACGGGACCGCCTGGTGGTTTTGGCTGACGCTGTCGGTCGTCCCCGACGTGCTCCTCGTGGCGGGTCTGATCGGGGTCTGGCGGCACCTCGCCCGCGCACGGCGAAGCCTGGCCGAGCGGCAGGTCGGCGAGTTGGAAACCGCCCGCCGGCTCAAGATCATCGCCGAGAACGCGTCGGACGTCGTGATGGAGACGGACAACGACGGCATCATCCGCTGGGTCACGCCCTTGATCCTGCAGCGGATCGGACTCCGGCCCGAAGACGTCGTCGGCACGCCGTACGCCCGCCTCGTGCACCCCGACGACCGCGAGACGGTGCGCTCGATGGAACAGGAGGTGCAGAGCGGCACGGCCGCCGAATCGGACCTGCGGCTGCGGCTGGCCGACGGCAGCTACCGGTGGTTTTCCCTGTCGCTCCGGCCGGTGTTCGACGCCGCTCACGCGGTCGTCGGCCGTGTGAGCGGGTGGCGCGACGTCCACGACGCGGTGCAGGCCCGCAACGCGGCGGCGGCCGTCCGGCGGCGGCTCGACGCCCAGATGACGAGCATGATCACCCCGCTCATGCTCGGGGAACCGGTGCGCGACGACGCGGGGCGCGTGGTCGATTTCGCCGTCGCCGACGCAAACCCGCCGGCGTGCGCCTTCTTCAAGCTCGACCGCGAACGCCTCGTGGGCAGGCACCTGCTCGAACTGCTGCCGCAGATGGCCACCACCGGCCTGATCGCCCGGTTCGCCGACACGGCCGACACCGGCCGCCTCACCGAAATCGACGACTTCCCGCTGCCGATGCCGGACGGCTCGATCCGCACGCTCGACATGCGGGCCGCGCGGGCCGACGCCTGGATCAGCTTCGTCGTGAGGGACAACACCGAGAAGGTGGCGGCTCTCGAGAAGATCAAGGCTTCCGAGGAGCGATTCCGCCTGCTCGCGGAAAACTCGTTGGACGTGGTCGTGCGGATCGACACCAACGACAGGCTCGTGTGGGTGTCGCCGTCGATCACGGGAGCGCTCGGCTGGACGCCGGCCGAATGCATCGGCCGCCGCGGCATCGACTTCCTGGCCACCGAGCAGACGCGCGAGCAATATCGGCGCGACAAGGCCCGGGTGTTCGCGGGCGGCGGGGCCGTGTCGCGCGCCCAGGTCCGCAGCAAGACGGGCGAGGTGCACTGGATGGAAACGCATTCGAGCCCCTTCCGGATGCCGGACGGCCACATCGACGGCGTCGTGGCATCGATGCGGATCATCGACCCGCAGGTTCGGGCCGAGCAGGCCCTCGAGCGCCGGGCCCGCATCGACGACCTGACGAGGCTGCTCAATCGCACGGAGCTGATGGACAGGCTCGGCGGCCTCGTCGAGCGCGGCGACGGTGATGTCGCCGTCCTGTGGTGCGACATCGACCGCTTCAAGACGGTCAACGACGCCCACGGCCACGCCGCCGGCGATGCCGTGCTGCGGGCCCTGGGCGACCGGATCCGCGCCTGCCTTTCGAAGCCCGAGGATCTCGGCGCCCGGATCGGCGGCGACGAACTGCTCGTCGTGCTGTGCGGCGCCCGCGACCTCGGCGCGGCCGCCGCGATCGCCGAGACCCTGCGGCGCTCCGCGGCCGAGCCGATTCCGTTCGACGGCGACACGATCGAGACGACGCTCAGCATCGGCGTGACGCTCGCCGTGGCCGGCGAGGGCGTCGACGCCCTGCTGGCCCGCGCGGACGATGCGATGTATCAGGCCAAGGAACAGGGGCGGAACCGGGTCGTCGCCCTGCCCGCCGAGGCCGGATCGCCGTCAGGCTGATGCGGGGGGAGGCGCCACGCGGGCCACTTCCGCGCCGGCCGGGTCGGCGTCGGTCTCGAAATCGGTCATCGCCTGCCGGGCGATCTCCTCCAGCTGCAGCATCAGAGGGCTCTGGCTGTAGACGCGCAGCAGATACCGCGGCACGGTCGGCCCCTGGGTGTTGTAGGCGGCGAACGGCTCGTCGAGCACGCTCACGAGCGCCTCGTCGCGGCCGTCGCCATCGACGTCGCCAAGCAGAAACGACACGGTGCCCCGGATCGGCACCCACAGCGGGGCGTGCACCTTTCCGCCGTTCTCGCACCTTCGCAATTTCGGGCCCAGGTCCGCCTCCCAATGCCTGCGCTCGTCGGGCCGGCAGAGCATGTGGATCGACGTGACGTTCGGGTTGTCGAGCAGGGGCCGCATCGTGGCGTCGAAGACCTCCTGGCGGTGGAACATCCGGCAGCAGGCGTTGAACCAGCGGACCTCTCCGTAGATCGACGCCGCGAATTCCGCGAAATCCTGCCGCATCCGCTTCGGGCCGACGAGACAGACGTCTGTCTGCCGAACCGTGTTCGAGAGGCTCGTCACGTGTCGCTTGAGCGTGTCGAGCTTGTCGAACATCCGATGCTCGCGGGCTTCCCGCCGCAGGTCGCGGACGAGCAGCAGGGCGCAGAGCAGGAGGATGATGCCGCGCGAGACGGTCTCCGAGACGAGGCCCATGAAGCTCAGCAGCATGGCCGTGATCGCCGCCGCGATTCCGGCGACCACGTCCCAGTCGATGCGCAGCAGGTAACGGAACGACATGGCGGCCCCGTGCGGCCTCGCGAGGCATTCGCGCGGCCCGCACGATCAACGCTACGACGGGGCATCCCCGCCGGAAAGGCGGCGAGGCCGGAGCCCGCCGGGACGCGCGCGACAATGCCCGCGGATCGCGGTCCATCCCGGCGCCACGATCGGAATGACCACAGTGTCGCATTCGACGGGATCCGGGCGGGCCCGGCCCGGCGGGTCGGGTGAGCCGTCCCCTCCGGCGACTGATATGATTTCGACCGTTCCGATCGGTTGAAACGGATGGCGATCGTCTGTTGCATGGATGCGGTCCCGGTGATGGTGGGCCGATGGCGCGTTCGACCGAGGGTTTGATCTGCCGGATGGAGCCGCTCGAGCGCCGGCAACTGCTCGCCGTCACGATCGAGCGGACGACGCTCAACCTCCGCTTCAGCGTCGATCTCAAGCCCAACGAGGCGGCGTACGGCGAATACCAGGCGTTCAAGATCACGAACACCGGCCCGACGGCGCTCGCCGACGTGTGGGTGCGGGCGACCAACTTCAGCCCCACGCAGAAGGTGCGGCTCGGATCCGGCGAGGACGGGCTCTACGCCCTGGGCGATCTCGGGGTTGGTGCGGCCAACGCGGAGACGGCGTTCATCTACATGGTGTCCGAGCAGATCACGAATCCGCCCGTGCTCGACCCGCAGACCTACACGAGGGGCCTGCCCGCGGCGCCGGGCTCGACGCTGGTGACCACCCAGAACGATCTTTTTCAGTGGGTTGGCGAGGCGGTCGAGAACGACTCGTCGAGCCGCACGTCAACCGTCGCCGTGAACTATTCGTATGGTGGCGCGCCCACGACGACGCCGATCGTGGGAGGGACGATGACGATGAGGGTGACGGGCGACATCAAAAACAAGCCCGACCGCATCCTGTTCACACCCGCGTCGACGCTCGCCTGGCCGGCCGACGCATTCGTGCTCGAGGACGCGGTCGTCACCTATTCCAGGAATCCCCAACTGCCCCCCGACACGATCTTCGAGAAACCGATCGCCTCGGCGCCGAAGGACTTCACCGTCGTCTACACGTTTCGGATCGCCCAGCCGACGGCGACCGCCACGCCCGTCACACCCACGCAATACACGGCCAAGGGCGTGCAGGATCTGCAGAGCCGGAAGTTTGAGCATTCGCAAATCCTGCATAGTGTTCCTGACATTCCCCCGGCCCGCGAGGCCACCGACCTCGTGATCACGAAGACGGGCGCCACCACGGCCGTCGCCGGATCCGGAACGATCTACACGTATGCGATCACCGTCACGAGCACCGGGGCCTTCGCCGCCCAGGGCGTCGCCGTCGACGATGCCTGGCCGCCGCAGTTCAACCGTCTCCCGATCGATCCTCCCGGATCGACGACGGTCGTGACCACGGCAACCGGCTTCACCTGGAACATCGGTCCGTTGGCCGCGGGCGCGAGTACGACGCTCACCGTGCAGTTCACCGTGCCCGCGGGCACCCCGCCGGGGCCCTACGTCAATTCCGCCACGGTGTCGAGCACGACCCCCCACCCGTCGCCGAGCACGGCCGAGATTACGACGACGGTCGTGCAGGCCGCCAAGACCCTCGTTACCGGCACCGACGACGGCTGCCCGAGCGCGCCGATCGTCCGCACGCTCGATCCCGACACCGGCGACGTCGGCACGGAGTTCATGGCGTACGAATCGACGTTCCGCGGCGGCGTGCGCGTCGCCACCGCCGACCTCGACGGCGACGGCTACGACGAAATCATCACGGCGCCGGGCCGCGGCCGCGTGGGCGAGATCCGTGTCTGGTCGCAGGCAGGCGCGCGGATCACCGCATTCACGCTCCTGCCGTTCGGGCCTGCCTACGTTGGCGGCGTCGAGATCACCACCGGCGACTTCAACGGCGACGGCCGCTCGGACCTCGTGGCTGCGATGTCGGCCGGCGCGGGCGTGGTGAGCGTGTTTCTCGTCGGCACCCAGGTGCCGCCCCAGCCCGCCTACGTCCTCTGGCGGTCGCTCGTGCCGTTTCCCGGGAAGTACACCGGCGGCGTCACCGTGGCCGCAGCCGACTTCGGCGGATTTTCCAGCGGGCGGAAAACGAGCCCGACGCAGGACGGCCGCGCCGAACTCGTCGTTGGCACCAACGCGGGCATCACGGCCACGGTGAACGTCTACGACCTGTCGAACGTGCCGACGGTGATCGGCGGCTTCCAGCCGATCGCGCCGGGTTTCACCGGGGGCGTCACGCTCTCGATCGGCCGGTGGGATGCCGACCTGATCCCCGACATTCTCGTGGGCGCGGGGATCGGGGGCCGGTCGGTCGTCGATGTCTGGTCGGGAAGCGACTTCAAGCGGATCTCCACGCTCAGCGCGTTTTCCTCGTTCGCCAAGCCCAACGCCCGGGTCTTTGCCACGTCGCTCGACTCCGACGGCGATGGCGTCATCGACCGCGTCTTCGCCGTGCAGGGGCTGCAGGGCATCGCCGGCACGCGGGGCGTCACGGTCTGGAACCGCTCCACGGGCACCACGGCCGTCTTGACCGGGAGCTCCGGCCTCATCCCTCCGCTGCGGATCACGAACATGACAAAGCGCCCGCTGTAGGCGTGGCCTACCAGCGGGCCTCGAGGCCGAGGTTCGCGCCGTGGAGGAAGATGCCGCCGCCGCCGGCGATCGTGTCGCGCGGTCCATCCATGCCAAACGTGAACTGGTCGGGGGCGAGGGCCACGCCGCCGATCCAGATCGTGTTGTAGCCGGCGCGGAGGCCCCACGCCTCGCTGAGGCGGTAGATCACCGACGCGTTGAGGTCGCCGACGACGGCGGTCTCCGAGCCGCTGGCGGTCGCGGCGGGCCGCTGTTCGTAGCCGAGCCAGTCCACGACGGCGGGCTGCCTGAGCGTCTGGGCATTTCCCAGGAGACCGGCCTTCGCCCAGCCCTCGAAAGCCCAGCGCTCGCGGTCGAGCCGGGCCCGGGTGCCGAGCTGGCCTCCGAACAGGTTGTTGCTCGTGGCCACCCGGTAGGGCACCGACGGCCCGTCACCCGCGCAGCACAGGATGTCGATCGTGGCCGATTCCTCGACGCCGAGGTAGCGAAACCCGGCGAGCCAGTCGACGGTCCACCGGCCCGTGCCACGGGCGTCGGGCCCGGTGGCGGTACGGAAGGCGTTCGCTTCGACGCTCGTGATCGTGGAACTCCACGTGACCGTGGCCAGTTGGGAAGCAGAGGAGAGCTGAAAACCCAGCGGACCGGGCGCCTCGAGAAACGTCGTGCCGCTCGTGGCCGCCGACGCGCTGGCCGTTTGGCCGTAGAGACCGGTGTAGCCGATTTCCCAGCCGTGCAGATCCGGCGCCCGCCGCCCGACGAAGGCCCGCAGTCCACCGCCGAACGGAAACTGCAGCGCGGGGGTGGCGAGGAGCACGTTGTCGGCCGCCCCCACCTCGCTGATGAGCGGTTGGTCGGCCGACTGATTGTCGCGGCCCACGACGAGCGACTCGACGAGGGCGTACGACGTCCAGGGCGGGGAAGCGTCGATGTCGTCGAGGGCGAAATCGGCTCGCGCAGCGAAGCCCGCGCAGGCTGTCGCCAGCGCCGCGATCGCAGCCCATCCCCCACCCGTCGGCCGGAAGCCACCGACCACGGCACGCACCCCCCCTCTCGAGGGCAGTTCGGCAGGCGGCGGATCGCGGCTGCAGAATTTTTTTGGCCACCCCGTCAGGCCGCCGGGTGCCGCCGGCGGGCGAGCAGATAGCGGACGTCGTAGCCGATTTTTCGCCAGGCATCGACGAGCGAAAACCGCCGCGGTGCCGCCGCCGGCACCGCCGCCGCGATCGCCCGCAACCGCACCGGCACCTGTCCCACGTCGTCGTACGATTCGCGGCGGGCCACGTAGTCGCCCGGCGGCTCGAGGAAGGCGTAGGCGGGTTCCGTGAGCAGGACATACTCCGCGGCCTGGATCTCGTTCTTGAGGAGCCGGTGGATCAGGATCACGTCCACTCCCGACACCTCGTCGAAGCCGGCGATCCGCGATCGCACCGCCACGCCGTAGTGGGCGATCACCTTCAGCCGCAGCGAAACCATCTGCTGGCAGGCGATGCAGTCGCAGATGTTCGACGAGGCGAGTTCCGTGAGCCGGCGATTGAACACGTCGATGAAGCCGGTGAGCCGGGCGCCGAGCGTGCGGCCGGCGTCGTGCCAGCCGCTCGCCGGCCGTGGCGCCACCATGAAGATCGCATCCCCTTCAAACTTGTTCACCGCCAGGGGCGGCCGGGCCTCGCGGGCGACCACGCCGAGGAGGTCCGCCACGATCCCGTGGGCATGCACCCGGGCGGTGTGGTTCGTGAGCATGAACCGCGTGTAGCCGCTGATGTCGGCGATCAGCAGGAGCACCTCGGATTCCAGCGGCGTGTCCATGATGGCCCGAGTGTATCCCCCGCCGGCCCCGGGCGGTCGCGGCCATCGCCGTCACCACGACGGCGCGCATGCCCGCCCTTCGGAGGGGCA
>RGVT01000280.1 GCA_010027105.1 Planctomycetia bacterium | reverse complement strand
AAAAAAAGATATATAAAGAAAAATAACTTGTATCATCTAAGAAAAACAAATTAAAAAGCACAAATTCAAAAAAAAAAAAAGATGGAGTTAAAGAAAGAAGAAGAACAAACAAGACATATTATTCATGATAATAAAAATAAATGTGCTGTTGTCTATGGATGTGCAGGAAGTCGAAAGACGGAATTGATGATCCAAAAAGGATTGCAGCATCTGAAAGAAAATAAAAAAAACCATTGCTTATTTCTCACACTTGTAGGGTCAGTAAGTAATGAAATCATAGAAAGGATCGAAAAAAAAATCAACCGGTCTTTTTTTCGATTTGGAACGTCTAATCATTTTGTATTGAACACGTCCGGGGGACAGAAGATTGGCGTAAGTAACCTGGATGCATATATTGATCATTGTATTTCTTCTTTTCCCGAATATGAACGAGAGGTTCACGGAAAAAATTATTCATGGAAGAGTGAATTTCTTTTAGAGAAGATAAAACAAGGTGAATTCTCGAAAATGACTTTGAAAGACGGAACACCGATTACGATGATATTGATTGATGAATGTCAAGATTTAGATGAAACAAAATCTTGTATTTTTTCAACGTTTTACAATCAGCATAAAGATTCTTTTTCATTATTTGTGGTTGGAGATTTGTTACAAGATATTTTTTGGAAAAAAAATATGTCTTGTAGTGGTATGCAAAAAATCCGGGACGACACCAAAGCAATCCCTTTTTTTCGTGCTATGTGTTTTCGTTGTCCTTCCTCACATATTGATGTCGTCAATGTCATGACATCTCCATTTCAAAAAAAATATGGATTACCGAAAATGATTTCTTATCATTCTTTTTTTCAAGAAAAAAATGTGGAAACGGCAAATCGACCTATTTTTTTTTCTCATCCTAGCCTTTATTCTCATAAACATACTTTTGAAACGTCTAGGATCATTATCAGCATGGTTTCTACGCTTTTAGAACATGACCAGCATTTATCATTAGAAGATATTGTAATTATTATGCCGCGTTCTAATCATCAGCTTCTATTTGATTATATTGTGGAACAGATGGGTCCAGACAAAGTTGAAAAAGTCAAGACAAAAACATGGAATCATAAACATATCCCTATTTCATGGAACAAACATGGAAAAATGCGCTTGTTGAGTATTCATGGAGATAAAGGAAAAGGTCATAAAGCGGTATTTTTTATGGGATTAGAACATGAACAATTTCCACATGAAGCGTGTCAGCATGGTCCTATGGAAATTATCTACCAATCTTTATTAAATGTAGCATTGACAAGAAGCACTCAATATTTATTTGTAGGCATCCCCTACGAAAAACCATCTTGTTATTTTCTAAATTGTGCTGAAGAATTGTCGAAAATAAGCTGTTTTTCTTGGAATCCTATCGATTTCGGCTTCGAATCTTCGCTAGAAAAAAAAATGTATTACCGGGTATTCAAGTATTCTTCTTCTTGTTTAAAAAGTCCCTTCATTCCCGTTCCTTCTTGGAATGTTCAAGAAGAAGAAGATATACACACTACGACAAAAACAGCGAACAATACTATTACAACATCTATGACAATCAAGAAAATACCATTATTTTCGAAAATTTATTTAAATCAATGTCATACTTTTTTAGATAAAATAGATGTCAATGAATTTTTTTCTAGTCTATCATTATCTTGTGCTGTAAAATCTGATTACATTTTTCCTTTTTTATCCAATCCTTTTCAATGGAAATATCCAAAAAATACGGGTCCTTTTCTTTCGGATTGGTTAGAATTATCATTTCTTATGCTTTATAAAAATAGATATTTACAGCGTTTTGTTACATTTTTTCAAGATATTTTCGATCATCAAGGAATAATGTATATTCATAATCCGATTGTTATGGCGATTTTACAAGATTATCAATGCAATCGTGTCCTTTTTAAACATCCCGATAAATGGTCTTCTCATTGGAATGATTGTCTCTATGCGTGCCGGCCTTTTCTTTCCCCCCAAGAAAAACACCAGCTTATTTCTTTAACACAACCTACTTTTTTTTTATTTTTTCCTATTGACCTATCTCTTTTGTCTTGTTCTTGGAAACACATCCCGCTGGATTGTCCTTCTGTATGGTTTGATAAAGACTTAACCTATGGCTGGAGACATTCTTTATTTATTATTTGGGCCCATTGTAAGAAAAAAAAAATTGACCTTTTTCTAGAAAGCAGGTCTCGTTTTCCTCACCATTTTCCAGACTGCAGACCTCTTTTTGATACTTATCATTCTTTTCGACAAAAATTATTATTGCCTTCTTCCTCTTCTTTTGTGGCAACTACAACCACGACAACACAGCAAAAACAAAAGACCATAACAAATGATTTAGAAATTTTATCATGTCACGATACGAAAAAGGAGGAGAATAAGGATGTTTCTCATCATCACTTATCATGGACATATGACACTTCACTTTCTTATTCTTTTTGTATCGAAGACCCTAACCTATTACGCTGTTTAGGATTTACAGAGAAAGAAATTCAAGAAAAAAAAAAATATGAAATTTCTTTTTTTACGAGAATTCCTTTTTGGGATTCAAAACATTTTACTCTTTTATTTTTCCTATTTCATGATGTGCCTCCCTTGTTCTACTATATCTTTGTATTTTTCACGTATCCCTTTTTTCAAAAAAAATATGGTTTCCATATTTCGTCCTTTCATTTTATCAATTTATCTTGTCAGAAAATAATCATTATGTTCCCTTCCTTTGTCCGCATTGAAAAAGAAAAAAATATGAGGTCTATTTGCAAACATGTCTTTGAAATCCCTTCTCCTCTACTAGAGATGGTGGTAGAAGATTTTTCTTCTACTTTTTTTTCCGTTTAGGTCTACATTTTTTCGGGCGTGCAATAACAACGTGATAAATGATTGATGATTGGTAAAAGTGACCGAGGTATGTTAACATGAATGATTATTATACATTGCGAATAAAAAAGAAGCCATTCTTTTCAGGATACACCGTAAAATCTGTTTGTAAAAAAAGGACAGAAAAGGGTGGTGTGGCGGGCATTCCACATGAATTATATAATCGTGTCGTCGTATCATATCTTGCATAACATTGGATATCATAAATTCCGTTCGTATCAAAAATCTGGATAGGAATGTATTCTTTTTTATTTTGATTCAGGTATGTTAAAAAAGATAACGTAGGACGAAAAAAAAGAACGGGAATAGAAGAACCATTTTCATTGAGTGTCTGGGACCATTTGTCAATCTTGATTATTTCTTCCATATTTCAATTAAATGAATTTAATAAATATTTTTTTTGATGATGATATATGATTATATGATTATATGATGATATGATGATATATCAATATTATA
>RGVT01000279.1 GCA_010027105.1 Planctomycetia bacterium | reverse complement strand
TACACGCCGCTCAAGAAACATTCGCCGCTCAACACCGCCGTGGGCGCGGTCGCCGGTGCGCTCCCCGTCGCGATCGGCTGGCTGGCGGCCGACGGCCCGGCGCGGCTGGCCGGGGGCGACGCCGCCTCGGCCCTCACCGCCTCGGCCCTCGGCACGGTGCTCTACCTCTGGCAGTTCCCCCACTTCATGGCGATCGCCTGGCTCTACCGCAGGCAATACGCCGCCGCCGGCCTGCGGATGCTCACCGTCGACGACCCGAGCGGCCTGCGGGCCGCGGGGCAGTCGCTCGCCGCCGCCCTGGCGATGATCCCGGTGAGCCTCGTGCTCGCCGTGCCCTCCGCCAGCATCCGGCTGTTCCTGGCGGCGGCCGTCGCCTCGGTCATCTATGCTGGTGCCGCCGTGCGGTTCGCGGTGCGGCGCGACGACGCCTCGGCCCGCACGCTGCTGTTCGTCTCGCTCGGTTCGCTGCTGGCCCTGCTCACCGCGGCGGTGGTGTTCGGCCAGCCTCGTTGATCCAGCTTTCCATCATCCGCTCCCACCCGCCATACCTCCCATGAACGCCCCCGCGATCTCGATCCCGCACGGCCACGACCACCACGGCGACGACCACGGCCATCACGGCCACGTCACGCTGCAGTACCAGCCCGGCCTGCCGCTCTCCCGCGGCAAGCTGATCATGTGGCTGTTCCTCTCGACCGAGATCATGTTCTTCGCCGCGCTCCTCGGCAGCTACGTCGTGCTCCGCTTCGGCGCCCCGGTCTGGCCGAAGCCGCACCACGTGCACCTCTCGGAGCCGATCGGCGCCTTCAACACGTTCGTCCTCATCTGCTCGAGCGTCACGATCGTGCTCGCCCTCGAGGCGGCCCGGGCCAACAAGGCGTCGCTCGCCAAGATCTGGATGGTGCTCACGCTCGCGCTCGGAGCGCTCTTCCTCGGCGTGAAGGGCTACGAATATCAGGCCAAGTTCGCCCACGGCATCTACCCCTGGTCGCCCCGCAGCCGCGTCTTCGAGAAGCCGGACCTCTACTACGGCTCGGCGGTGCGCGCCCGGCTCGGCGAACCGGCGATGATCGATCGCCTCAAGGAGCTCGACGACACGCCCGACGACAAGCTCGCGCCCGACGAGATCTCCGCCCGCCGGCGCCTGAAGCAGATCCGGCAGATGGTGATGAGCCCCGACCAGCAGGCGTTCGACCTGGCCGTCGTCGCCGACCAGGTCATGCCGCTGCCCGGCGAGGGGGCCGACGCCCACGGGGCCCACGGCCTCAACGACACCTTCCCCTGGCTCAAGCTCCCGGCCGTGATCCCGGGCGGCACGATGTGGGCGAGCACCTATTTCCTGCTCACCGGCTTCCACGCGATCCACGTGCTCGTGGGCCTCGTCGTGTTCGCGATCATGTGCACCTGGACGCTGAACGCGAAGCGGGCCGGGGGGATCGAGAACGCCGGCCTCTACTGGCACTTCGTCGATCTCGTGTGGATCTTCCTGTTCCCGCTCTTGTATCTCTTCTGACCACATTTCACCCCGGGCTCCGACCATGACCGACCGCGCCCAGCACGGCCATCACGACCAGCATGCCTCCCACGGCCCCGTCACCCGGGTCGGCGAGACCGCCGACGAGACGCTCGAGCACGCCGCGCACGCCCACGACGGTGACCACGGCCACGGCGGCATCGGCAAGTATCTCCTCGTGTTCGCCGCCCTCTGCGGCCTCACCACGATGTCGTTCCTCACCTACTCGTCGCTCTGGCCGTGGCGGGACGAGCCGCACGTCGGCTGGGCGTTCATGATGGCCGTCTCCTGCACGAAGGCGATGCTCGTGGTGCTGTTCTTCATGCACGTCCTCTGGGAGGCCAACTGGAAGTACGTGCTCACGATCCCGGCCGCGATGATGGCGATCTTCCTCGCGATCATGCTCGTTCCCGACATCGGCCTGCGGACGCGCATGGTGTCGCAGGAGCGGGCCCTCTACATGCCCCGCCAGTCGGACGTGCGGCTGATGGAGCAGGCCGGCGAATCGAAGCTCCTGTCGGATCAGGCTCACTAGTGGGCGTGCGGATGCTTGACGGGGACCAGCCGCGGTTCGGGGCTGCCCACGCCCTCTCGCCGGACGTTCGCTGCGGCCCTCCAGGCCTCCGCTCACTGCGTGTCCGCTGCGCTTCGCCATCCATGGCTACGCTTGCTCCCCCAGCCCACTCGAGGGCATGGGCAGCCCCTCACTGTCTTGCGGTTGGCATCATGCTTCTGTGCATCGCCGGCTGCACGAAGGCGCCGGATCGGGCGATCGACAGGCCGCTCGGGTCACGGCCCGCGGCTCCGCAGCCGGTCGTCGAAAAAGTCGAGCCGGGCGAGCCGGCGGCGCCCTTCACGCTCACCCCGTTCGACTCGGCGAGCCTCGAGGGGAAGGTCTGGCTGGGGAGCATCTTCTTCGCCAACTGCCCCGGCCCCTGCTTTCGCGAGAACCAGGCCGTGGCCGACATCCTGCGCGAGATCGACGACCCCGACTTCGTGGTCGTGAGCCTCACCTGCGACCCCGACAACGACACGCCCGACGTGCTCCGCCGTTACGCCGACCGGTTCGAGGCCGACCCCGACCGCTGGAAGTTCCTCACCGGCGACATGGCCGTGATCAAGAAGGTGGCCAACGAGACGTTCTTCCTGCCGGCCGAGGTGGGCGTGCACTCGGAGCGGGGCGTGGTGTTCGATCGCGAGGGCCGCCTCCGCGGCGGCTACCATCTGCTGCAGCCCGACCGCGTGGAACTGCTCGAGAAACTGATCCGCGACGTGCTCGCCGAGAAGCCCCCCGGGAACGCTCCATGACCCCCGCCCCGCTGTTCGCCATCCATCCGCTCGCCACGACCAACGCGGTGCTCAACGCGCTCTCCACGGTGCTACTCGTCGCCGGCTGGGTGGCGATCGCCCGCGGCGACTGGCGGCTGCACCGCGCGGCGATGATCGCGGCCTTCGTGACGTCGGCCGTGTTCCTCGGCTGCTACCTCACCTACCACTGGCTCGTGGGCCACGTGCCCTTCCGGGGCCAGGGACCGGTGCGGCTGGTCTACTTCGCGATCCTGATCTCGCACATCCTGCTCGCCGTCTTCGTGCCGATCCTGGCGCTCCGCATGTTCTTCCTCGCCTCGACGCACCGCTGGGAAGCCCACCGGCGCCTCGGCCGCATCACGATGCCGATCTGGCTCTACGTCTCCGTGACCGGCGTCGTGATCTACGCGATGCTCTACCATCTCTTCCCGGGCGCGTGACGACTGTCGGACACGCTTTTGCCTGTCACGCCCCGCCGGCTTCGGGCTCCCCAGACCCCGTCGCCGGACGTTCGCTGCGCCCTCCGGGCTGCGCTCACTCCTAGCGACTGGCGCTGCGCCATCCATGG
>RGVT01000278.1 GCA_010027105.1 Planctomycetia bacterium | reverse complement strand
ACCGTGAGCTTCGGCGAGACGGTGGAGAAGGCCTACTGGTGGACCGAAATCCTCGACGCCTACTGCCGGATCCTGATGCTCGCCAAGGACCTCGGCCGCGTGACCTACCTCACGAAGCAGGAGACGAAGGAACTGCTCGACCTCAAGGCCAAGTGGGGCTACACCGACCCGCGGCTCGAGAAGGGGATGGAAAACTGCGACATCTGCGCCAACGACGTCTTCCGCTCGAGCTGGGGCTCGACCGGCGTGGACCGCAAGGCCTTCGACGCCCCGCCCCCGACGGGCGCAAGCCCGGCGGCGGCCCCGGCCGGCATCGACCAGGAACAACTCGTGAAGATCGTCACGGAAACCGTCTGCAAGCAACTGGGGATCACGGCGGCCTAATCCGGGAGGCGAGGGGGTCGGCGAACGCTCGAGGAGCATTGGGCCGCCGCGGCCCACGCGACAATCTGAAAGACCGCAAAGCGGCGACTTTTGCCGCCCCCGAGCCGGCGAGTCAGATCCGTAGGCATGACAGGCTGAAGCCTGTCCCACATGTGAGGAACATATGAAAGTCGGCATCATCGGCGGCGGCGGGATCGTGGGTTCGTCGGCGGGGTTCGCCCTGCAGCTCGGCGGGATCGTGCACGAGATCGTGATCGTGGACGCCAATCCCGAGCTGGCCGACGGCCAGGCCCTCGACCTGCTCCACGGCACGGCGGCGATCGCCGACCAGGCGATCCACGCGGGGGGCTACGAGTGCCTCGTCGACGCCGACTGCATCTGCATCACCGCGGGCCTGAGGCGCAAGCCCGACGAAAGCCGCCTCGCGCTCATCAACCGCAACGTGGTGCTCTTCCGCTCGATCCTCGCCGAGATCAAGGCCAAGGGGATGCGGCCCGACGCCACGGTGCTCGTGGTCTCGAATCCCGTCGACATCCTCACGTATCTGGCCGAGAAGGAGCTCGGGCTGCCGCGGGGCCGCGTGATCGGCCTGGGCACGCTGCTCGACACGCTCCGCTTCCGCAGCCTCCTGGCGATGCGGCTCAAGGCGCCGGCCACGCAGCTCCAGGCGCTGATCCTCGGCGAGCACGGCGACAGCATGGTGCCGGTCTGGTCGAGCGCGAGCGTGGCGGGCCTGCCGCTCGAAAAATATCCGGGCTTCACCCACAAGCTCGGCGAGGAGGTGTTTCAGCGGGCGAAGACCTCGGGCGCCGAGATGATCAAGAAGAAGACGGGCGCGGGCTTCGCCGTGGGCGTGTCGATCGCCGAGGTAATCCACGCGCTCGCCCTCGATTCCAAGCGGGTGCTGCCGGTCTCGACGGTGCAGGCCGGCTGCTACGGCCTCCGCGACGTGGCGATCTCCGTGCCCACGGTCGTGGGCCGCGGCGGCGCCGAGAAGACGCTCGAGGTCGAGCTCTGGCCCAAGGAGATGCAGGGGCTGAAGCGCAGTGCCGGCGTGCTCCAGGAGACGCTCGGCCAGGTGCTCAGCGGGGCGCCGGGCTGACGGCCGCCCGCCCGGAGAACACCTCGCCCGGCGAGAGGCCCTCGATCCGCAGCAGCCCCTCGCCGCCGCCGATCGCGATCCGCAGTCCGTCGGGTGCGAAGGCGATGGCTCGGCCCGGACCGCCGACGCCCCGCAGGACGGGCAGCGGCCGGCCGCTCGCCGTGTCCCAGAGATGGCCGCTGCCGTCGACCGCCACCGCCGCCACCCGCGAGCCGTCGGGCGAGAACGCCACCCGGGCGACCTCGCATCCCGGGCCGCGCAGCCGCGCCTCGAGCTCACCCGAGGCCGGGTTCCAGATCCCCACCGTGCCGTCGGCCGAGGCCGTGGCCAGCCGGCCGCCGGCCGGGGAGACGGCCACCCACTTCACCGTCCCGTCGTGCCCGGCGAACTCGGTGACGCAGCGGCCCGTCTCCACGTCCCACGCAGCCAGGCGTCGGTCGTCGCCGGCCGTGTAGAGCCGCCGCGCGTCGGACGAGAACCGCGCGCACCACACCCGCCGCCCGTGTCGCACCACCTGCGTCGCCCGCTCCCAGGCGGCCAGGTCGCGGATCGCCGCGGTGCCGTCCTCCGAGGCGGTCGCGAGCAGCCGACCGTCGGTCGAGACGGCGACCGAATGCACGCTGCGGGCATGGCAGGGGATGCGGATCGGCGGCCGCGGGTCGGCCGGATCGACGAACCGCACGGTGCCGTCGCCGCAGGCCGCGAACAAGCCCGGACGTGCCGCGGCCGAGGCGATGTCGTGGATCGGCCCGGCGGCGATCCTGATCCGCCCGACGAGGTCGAGCGACCGGGCGTCGTAGCGGGCGATCGTCGAGTCGGCCGTGGCGACGATCAGTTCGGACCGCCCCGACCCCCAGGCCGCCGCCTGCACGGCCGCCGCGGGGCGGATCACGGGCTCGAAGCGGCCGGCCGTCTCCCACAGCCTCACGGTGTGGTCGCCGGACCCGGTCGCGATCCGGTCGCCACCGGCCGCGCGGGCGACCGTCCAGATGGCATCCGCGTGGCCGCACCACTCCCTGGCCGGCTCGCGGCGCCACGGCTCGTAGAGCCGCAGGATCCCGTCGTGCGCCGCCGTCACGACCCCCTGCCCGTCGGCCGTGAAGGCCACCGCGTTGACCCGCCGGGGATGGGAAAACGTCGCCTCGACCTGGCCCGTGGCCGCGTTCCAGGTGCGGGCCGTGCCGTCCCTCGAGGCCGTGGCGAGGCTCGCGCCGTCGGGCGAGAAGTCGGCGTCGAACACCCAGTCGTCGTGCCCCGCGAACGTGCGCACGGCCGCGCCCGAGGCCGCGTCCCACAGCCGCGCGGTCGCGTCGCGCGAGGCGGTGAGCACCTGCCGGCCGTCGGCCGAGAACTCCACGGAAAACACGGTTCCGTCGTGCCCCGCCAGCACCGCGCGCGCGGCCCCGGTGGCCACGTCCCACAGCCGCGCGGTGCCGTCGGCACCGGCCGTCGCCACCACCGTGCCCGTGGGATCGAACGCCACGCCGTAGAGCCGCTCGCCGTGGCCGGTGATCCGGCGGATCTCGCCGCCGGTCGCGGCGTCCCAGAGCCGCGCCGTCGCGTCGGCCGACGCCGTCGCGACCAGCGTGCCGTCGGGCGACCACGCGATCCGCCACACCGCCGCGTCGTGCCCCGCCAGCTCGAGCGCCGCCTCCCCCGGGCGCCCCGCGCCGTCGAGCTCCACGATCCGCACGGCGCCGGCGCGGTCGCCGGTGGCGAGCCTCGCGCCGTCGGGCGCGAAGGCCGCGCTCAGCACGTCGGCCTCGTGCCCCGGAAGCGTGGCAAGCGCCTCGTCGAGCGACGCGGCGAGGCAGGCGGCCTCGGGCGTCGCCGAAGCGGAGGCGGGCGCGGGCCGGTTTACCTCCACCAGTGCCTTCGCTTCCGCGAGCAGCTGCCGCACTTCGCCGATCCGCCGGCGATCGCGGGCGTCGGC
>RGVT01000277.1 GCA_010027105.1 Planctomycetia bacterium | reverse complement strand
GATCGAGCGCGCGGGTGAGGGCGCACGTGTCGCGCAGTGTGCGGGCGATCTGGGCTTCGTTGTCGGTGGCCCAGACCTCGTTCCAGGGCGTCCACGCGATGATCGAGGGATAATTGCGGTCGCGCTCCACGATCTTGCGCCACTCGCGGAGGAAGTTGTCGCGCCCCTCGGGCTTGGCGGCGCCGCAGCCCCATGAGGCGGCCTCGCTCCAGGTGAGGTAGCCGAGCCGGTCGGCCCAGGAGTGAAACCGCGGCTCGAAAACCTTCTGGTGGAGCCGGGCTCCATTGAAGCCGGCCGCCTGGGCGAGCTCGATGCCCTGCCGCAGGTCGTAGAGATGCGGCGACTCCGGCGACCACGGCTTGGGGTCGGGAACCTCGAGGGAGAGCGACACGCCGTTGGCCTGCGGCGCCGACACACTTGAGACCTCGCGGCCTGCATCGAGGAGGCTGTCGATGAAGCAGTCGCAGTGGTAAGCGACGCCGCCGAAGTGGAGCAGGATCCGCTCGGTCCACTCGGCGGGAATCTCGAGCACGCGGTGATACCAGATCCGCGGGATGAAGCCGGTGTGGCCGATCCCGGAGAGCCGGCTCTCGGGGCAGAAGGGCACCGTGATCGGCTGCGAGAGGCCCTTGGTGTCACGATGGTCGGTGGGCTCGGCCTTGTCGGTCTCGAGCTCGCAGGTCCAGGTGCCGTTGAGGTTCTGCCACTGGTCGCGGACGAACTGGGGCCGCGGGTATTCCGGCCGCGGCACATCGCCAGCCACGGCGGCCGCGAATAGCAGGGTGAGCATGGCTGATGGCATCATGGATTTCGCTCGATGCGGCGGCAGCAGCATTCCGTTCGGGCAGGTCAGTCGCCGAGCTCGTCGCGATACAGCGCACGGACGCCCGTCAGAAAGGCTTCACACCAGCCAGGAAAGTCGGAAACACATCGGGATGCGTTTTGCGCGGCGTGCTCGACCCGCGCCGGATCGAGATCGACGTCGTAGGCGTGCCGGAAGATGTGGCGGAAGCCCTTCAGTTCGCGCACGGCCCGGCCTGCATCGCGGGGCACGAAGGCGGGCCGAATGCCACGCAGCTCGAGACAGACGCGCTCGATGAGGTGCTCGTGGTATCGGCCCGACCGATCCAGATGGTTCTCGAACGTTTCGCAAAGCCGCTCGAACGCCTTTTCGAGAATGTTGTAGATGCGGTTGATCTCGAAGGCGGCGGCGGCGTATCGGCCGGCCGAGGGCTCAGCGAGACGCTCGCGCATCGTCTTCTCGGCGGCCGCCATCACCCGGGCATCCTCCGCCCAGCCATCCGTCAGAATTTGCAGGGCTATACGATCCATCGCTCTCCTTCCGCCGCGATCTGCGTCCGCAGCCGTGTTTGCGCCAACAGACAGACGTCGGCCTCCCGACCCACATCGCGGCTGACCAGGCTTTGCAGGTAGTCGAGTGTCATCCCGGCTGGAAGCCACTCGACTGCCAGATCGACGTCGGATGTGGGCTGAAACCGTTCCTCGTGGAGAACAGACCCGTAGACCCACACCGGCACTCCCGGGACATGCCGGGCGAGCGAGTCTCGCAGCAGTGCTCGTGTGCGACGGCAGAGCGCGGCGTTGTCGCGCCGGACCCGGGCACGATGTTCCGCGAGAAGCGACATGATTCCTCAGAGTATCACCGGCACGCGGTGCGTTTTCAATGCAACGGCCGCGCCGCTCATGTGTTTGCCATCAACGCACGTATCGAGAAGGTTCAACTGGTGCCAGGCGCCAGTTTCATCCCGGGCCTACCTCGATCGACTAGCCGGCTTTTCGTCGGGGACGACGATATCGAGCTGGTGACGGGGAGCGGCGGGAATCTCCGTCGTGAACCGAAAGGGCGGGAAGAGCTGCACCGGAAACTCCGAGCGATCCGGCACGCCGTAGCCGTCCACCTCGACGACCACCGGTCCATGAACCGCGCCGAAGCCCGCGCGGCTCGCGTAGCGTCCGCGGTTGATCATGATCCGGGCCTGCGGACCGCGGCCGCCTCGGGAGGCATCGGGTTCGAGCGTGATCGATCCGAGCGGCACGGGCTTGCCCTTCCAGAGCACCGTGCCACTCACCTGCGTGCGCCCATCGCTCCCGCCGCAGCCGAGCAAGACCAGTACGCAAAGCGCGAGAAGATGTCGGGACATCGAAGTATCAGTAGGCTCCGCTGTTGCCGTCGGCCCGAGTGGCCAGCCGCCGGTAGAGCGTGATATCCACCGACTGCTCCAGGAACGCCACGCTGCCGTCTGCAAAAGCCATGTGGCACCCATTGGGGTGGTAACTGCCAAACACCTTGAGTTGTTCCGACGCGGGAATGCTCGACGGCCCGAATGAGGGCGGGTAGGCGGAGCTGTCCACGAAGTCGGAAGCATTGATCGAGAGGATAGCCCGGCCAATGGCACTTTCGTAACCGTTGTCCGGTAGGTGAGTCGCGGTCGGGCCCAGGCTGTTCGCTGACGGGTGCGTGCCGGGCCGGTCGTCGCGGGGACTTCCAGGCTCCGGCACGCGTCGAAATGGTCTGTTTTTCGCGCTCGGCGCATACCTTCTCCGGATCCGGGTATCAGCCGATTGGCGACGCCCTCCTCACAGCGAGTGGATGTCGATCGCCGGCAGCTCGTCAGGTGACGATTGAAAGACGTCGCGGTCGTCATGCACCTGCACGAGCTCACCCCAGTCGGTGGGCGGCCCGCGAGCGGGCGAGATCTGCGGAGGTGCTGCTTTACGCGGGTGAAGCCATCCTGGCCTTCTCCCGCGGCTGCGGGATCAGATCCGCAAGCCGATCCAGGAACTCAAACGGCGCGAGCTCGATGACTCCGCTGGCCCCAGGCTGCGTCGACTTTCGCTTCCGGCCTGGCCCGACCCAGTTGGCGGCCCAAAGAATGACCCAGCGCCGGGGCATCACGTGCACGACGTGCCCGTCGCCGGCGGCCTTCATCCAGGCGAACGTGCTGACGACGTCGCCGTAGAACCCGTCGAGGTACTGCGAGGGCGTGTTCCAGGCGGCCGACGTCCAACGGCCGGTGCCCGCGCACCAGGCGAGGGCGACCAAGGCCAGCAGGGCGGCCAGCCATGGCATCGGCGTCCCGCCGTTACGAGCGCCGCCGCCCCGAGAAGACGCCGCTCTACAAGATCGTGTCGGAGTGCCTCGAGGGCTGGCTCGAGGATCGCTCAGCCCGCGAGCACCCCGTCGCAGGCTATGTCGAAGAGGAGTTCCGTGGGTATCTCACGTGCGGGCTGCTCTGCTTCGGGTTCGCCCGCGCGGTTTGCACACGGTGCCCGCAGCGGTTCGTCGTCGCGGCCCGGCTGAGCCGGGCTCGGCAGCCATGGGAACCCTTGGCGTTCCCATCGGCTGCCTGGCAGGACGGGGCCATGGATGGCCCGCCCTGCCTATAGCCAGCCAAAAGC
>RGVT01000276.1 GCA_010027105.1 Planctomycetia bacterium | reverse complement strand
GTTGCCCGTCGCATCGGACCATTCACTGATGCCATCGGGCTTCGCAGCGGTGCACATCGACGTGCCCGACGGCGCGCCGCGGCCGTGGCTCGAGCTCCAGACGATCGTCATGGGCGAGCCAATCCACGTCCCGAAGCAGTAGCCACGGGAGCCGACGCGTGCCTTCCGAAGCCTGCCCAGGTACCGGAGGCGTCGCGGATCAATTCGTTCGCGCAGTCCGTGCCTGATACACTCGCCGTTATGCTTACCGAATTCACAAAAAGCGGCAGGCGGTTCATGGCCGTGCTCGGCATGGCGTTCACGACGTCGGCCGCTCTCGCCGCGGAGCCCGAGGTCGCCCCCTTGCCCCTCTGGCCGGCCGTTCCCGATCACGTGCAGGCCTGGTGGCGGCACGGCTTCCCCGGCCGCGTGGAGGGTGCGCCGTGGCACTGGTGTATCCGCGGAGGCCGCCGGGCCTTCGTGCTCGACACCGCGGCGGTGCAGGTGCCGCATGTCGGGCCGCTGGACGAAGTGGGCTACGGTGCTGCAAGTGCCGACGATGCGGCGATCGACTCGCTGCCCGCGGCCGATCTCGAGCTCGCCATTGACGTCAACGGCGTGCGGTATCGCTGCATCGGGAGCGAGCCATGGGACGGGATCAAGGGCCCGCGGATCGTGGAATCGGGTCGTTGGCTCCAGCGTTCGGACATCAACGGCCTCGTGTTCGAATCGAACGACGGGCATCGGCTGACCGCTGACACCCGGCTCGAGGTAACGGCGTGGCCCGACCGGCTCGCGCTCTCGCTCGCTGCGCGGCCAACGCTCGAATCGATCAAGGCCGGCGAGGCATCGTTTGGCCGTGTAGGCGGTGGTTTCGGCTTTGACGGCACGAACCATCTGGAAGTGCCCCATGATCCGAAACTCGATCCACCCGAGTTCACGATCGAATTCTGGGTATATCCGCCAGCCGACTTTCACTCCGCCACGAAAGCCCAGCCCTGGCTCTGCTGCAAGAATGGCAACGAGGCGGCCGTCGGCAATTTCGGGATCACGCTCGATGGCAAGGCCCGCCCGCAGGCACGCTTCAAGTTTGGCCCCGGTCCCGAGGAGCGTGTCATGATCGCGCCGGGAGTGCCGCTCGCGATCGAGGCTTGGAACCACCTGGCGATGAGCTACGACGGCACGACGCTGCGCCTGTTCATCAACGGCACGTGCCGCGGGGAACAGCACGTCGGGCAGCCACGTGTGCCGGGCCACAGTGGATTCGCGTTTGGCCGCCGTCAAGACGGATTCGGTGACGGCTACCACTTCAAGGGCATCATCGACGAGGTCTGTTTCTACGACCGTGCAATCACGGCCGATGAGGTCCGCAGCCGGTTGAAAAAGCCGGAAGAGCCGCTCGGCGGCAGGCGGCCGGTGCGGGCAGAGGGGTTTCGCACCACCGGTTCCTCGGCCGCCAAACGGCCACCGGCTGCCTGGCACGACGCGTCGCTCTTCATGCGACTCACGACGAGCGGCACGACGCTCGAGCGTCGCGTCGCCATGCCACCACCCCCGGCTGCCGGCCCTGCCGTGTGGGGCGAGGCGGCGATCGCGTTTGATCCGGCGACGCTGCGCGTCGCCCCCCCGGTCGATGACGTGCGTGTGTCGGCGGTTGCGCTCGACGGAGCGGGCAAGCCCACCGGCGATCCACTCATGGTCGTCGCCGACGACACGCGTGGCTGGCACCGGGTCAGCTTTGATGCCGTGCAGCCACTCATGCCGCCCGATTCAGTCCCAGAAAAGTCTGCCGATCGTGACGTCGCGCCGCGCGAACCTCGCAACGACGTCCTCGACCGTGTACGGCTCACGCTCGTCAATCCGGCCGATCAGGAGCAGCCGCTGCGGCTGCTCCTTGAAAAGACTTCGGGGGGCCTGCGAGGCCGGGGCAACGTGCCCATCACCGGCGTTTCTGCGGTGTTGCGCGACGGCGACGGCCATCCGATCGGCATCCCGGTGCAACTCTCGAAGAACTGGCACGACGGCATCGCCGGCGAGCCCTATGCGGGCTACTGGTTCCACGGCCTCGTGTTTCTGCGACTCCCGGCCCGGGCCACGATCGACGTCGAGGCCACGATTGCCCACGCCCACTGGGGCGGCCAGCCTGCGGCATCGCACGCCCAACTCTCCCTCTGCGGCTGGGGGTCGAACCAACTCTGGGATCAGGCAGCCATCGGCGCCTGGGGCGAGACGATCTGCTTCGAACCTGACCAGGTTCAGGGGAAGTGTTCGATCCTCGACGTCCGCCCGCTCATGGTGCGATCCACGGCGGGCAACGGGTTTTGGAACTGGACGGCAGGCGTGAACGGTGGTGATGTGTTTCGGATATTCGACGCCGGTGGCTCCCGCATGCCTCACGCCGGCATGACGACGACGTACACGCGCCAGGGCCCCTGCCTGAGTGAAGTCACTTACGCCGGTCGGATCGGAGTCGGCCTTCGCCATTCCGTGACGGTGAGCGTCGCCCGGACCAACGACCTCGTGCGGTGCGTCCACCGCCTGCGGCTCGACGTCGATCAGCCCGTGGACGTGTCTCGCTGCGTGATCTTCCAGATGAGCGCCGACACCTATGGCAACACCCGCGAGCGGAAGATGGCCGTCGGCGACGCGGCGGGGCTCGTCCGCGAATGGAACACGCAGTGGGGCGGCGACACCTACCGCACAGAGCCGCTCGAGTGCGGCGGGCCCGTGCCGTGGATGTCGCTGCACGAGGCCATCAGGCTCGACGGCGACGACCGCGCCGCCGGAGCCTGGGCCAACCGGGGCATCGTGATCCGTGAGTGGGGGGCGAAAGTCGGCGGTCGCGATGCGCAGCCGTTCGTCGCGGAGCGGGGCGTGAACTGGGGCAACAGGCAGGCTTCCACGCTGGACGTGCTGCTGCCTCCGAACGTGAAGCGGCTCGAGCCCGGCGATTTCGTCGAGGCGGTCGTCGAGCAGCTCGTGCTGCCGCAGGCGGCGGCCGATTACTACGGCCCGGACGGGCCGCTTCGGACGGCGCTCGCCGAGATGGCCGACACGTGGCGGCTTGTGCACCGCGAGGCCACGGGGAACGAACGGGCCGTCGAGGTGGCCGTCGGCCGGCTGGAGCGCCTGCATCCGGACGTGCGGATCGCCGCCGCCGACGGCCGTGCCCAATGCACGATCCGCGGTGGCCTGGGCTCCGTGCCCATCACGGTAACGGGGCTTCCATCACACCGGGCCGGGCGATTCACGATCGACGGCGCGCCGCTCGACCAGCAGGTACACGGCAACGACTTCTGGCAGACCGACTACGACGCCGCGACCGGCACGTGGAGCCAGACCGTCACGGTTCCGTTGCCCAGCGGCGAGCCGCACGCCGTGCGGTTCGAGTGAGCGTCTTTCAGACGCACGACATTCGTCATGCGGTCGGCGGTGTCACAGCGCTTTCCTGGACGCAACGGACTCCGCCC
>RGVT01000275.1 GCA_010027105.1 Planctomycetia bacterium | reverse complement strand
TTTTTCATGATTCCATTATTTCATTCTCTTGTTCTGCATTCATTAGAAATTGACAATAATATTCTTCCATAATATCATTCTCCAAAGTAGTCCAATAATCAAAAAATGACGGAGAAACATCCAAAAAATAAAAAATTTGAGGATTACCTAAGAAAATAGACTTTATTTTATAATAATCTATCCATTTCTGTTTATTTACGTCTCTTTTTTTTTTTTCATCCAGTTCTTCATCACTTATGCTTTTTTTTTGTTTTAAATATTGAGGTGTAATCTTGTTTTTATTTTTTTCCAGACAACATGCGCATACATGGGAACCAGAAATGGGAATGATATCATACTCCGAAAAAGAAAAGGAATGTTGCTTAGTAGTAGCAAGTAATGAAAATGATTGAGAATAAAAATGGAGTAAAAAATCAATTTCAGAATGATTAAAAAGAGTTCTTGTATTTGGAAAAGAACAATCCATTTTGTAAAGTAATTGATAAGAAAGAAATTTTTTAAAAAGAAAAGAAATAGATAACTTTGAATCTGCCCGTTCGGCATAAAAATATTCTTTCCATTTATTTATTTTTTCCCGTAGTAAAGGCTCTTGGTTATTGTTCATCCAGACCTTCGATTGAATAAAATAAAAATCGAAAAGAAATTCCTTATCTAGATGAAAATAAAAACAAGTATTCAAAAAATTCCAATCTTCGATAGGAAAACATGGATATAATATGTTGTTTTCGTCATGACGACGAATAGGAAATATATTTGGTTCTTTTACTCTATGATTTAATGGTGATGATGATGTGTTTTCAAGAGACGACCATTTAATTTTTATATCATGAGGCGGACAAAATATCAATGAATCTAAAAAATGTAAAAAAGAAATACCAAAATCAGCAGAAACATTTTTCTTTCTTTGTAAAATATTAGAGAATTTTTTCCTATGTTTTAAAAAAAACTTTATTTGACTGATGGAAGAGAATCTTTCTTCTTCTTGACAATGAGAAGCCCACCAATTCATAATTTTTAAAATGTTGGAATGGTCAGAAGTCGGAATATATTGCTTTATTAATAAATGATGTAAAGAAGATAATATCAAGATGGTAATATCAATATAATGATTTCGAAAAAAAGGACAAATACTATAAAAAGGAAAAAGGTCATGTATAAAAAAAGATTTTCCATAATCGATAATAGAACATTGTTCTTTAAAACAATACTTTGCAAAACCTTCTTTACCTATATGAAATACTTGAAAAATAGGGGATGATAACGGTTCAACGATAATATTCCAAGGATAAAGATCAATATGTGAAAATACCATATTTTGTTTCAGTTCTTGAAGACATAAAATAATTTGTTTCCAAATCATAACAAGATGATGTAATCGAAAACCATTTTGTGTAATATATGCTTCTAAAGTAATCCCTTTTTTGTGTTCAAGAATCATATAAAAAAAAGGAGAGGATGGTTGTTCTACGAAATGAGTCGCATGATAAACATACATTAGCTGTGGTATTTTTTTTTTTAAAGGATTTAAATAGAATTTAGAAAGAAGAACTTGATTCCATTCGTCTTGTTTCCAATTAGGTGCCGTTTTTTTTAATAAGAAATCTTTTCCATTCAGCTCAAAAGAAAAAACTTGTGTGTTTTTACTTGAATAAAAAACTTGTTCAGTTTCTTCAATCTTTTTGAAAAAAGGTATTAATTGTTCTTTTTTTTCCAGATCATAAAAATACATTTCCATCATTTCATCATTCCAACCCTTTGTTGATGCGGACGGTTCCGTAATACCTCCTCCTATCTCTAATAGTTGATCAAACATATTCTCTCTAGATTTCATGTGTTCCTGAATTTGTTCTTTTTGTAATTTGAAATGAGAATGTTTCATAAGATAGATTTTTGGATAAGATACTTCCGCTATTTTCCATAGTGTTTCTGATAAATAATCTAATACTTTTTCCATAGTAATCCATTGTTTAGCGAATGTTCTTGCATTTTCTGCTATTTTTTGACATTGTTCCTCATTTTGTGTGCACCATTCCAGTTTTTTATATAAATCTTCTTTATCGATTTCTAATAATTTCAAAGGAATATAATGAACCCATGGCTGTAAATGATCAAAATACCATAATTTGTAATCACAAGGATAAATAAATAAGACACTTCCATAATACAATTCTAAAGAAAGACGATATGCACACGAATGCCCGGGTAAATGTAATACATATTTATATTTAGATTGTTCTAATGGTGTGACATAAGGAGATAAAGGAATTCCCAATTTGGAAATATCGATTGTATCTAAATAAGGATATTGTTCCGAAATACGAGGACGAAGGTTCCATTTGGTTATTCCTACATCCATCCATAGCTCTCCATTTTCTGGGTTCCTTTTGTTTTTTTGTGATTCTCTTGAAAAAAAAAGACGAGGATTCGTTTCTAACGATACTCCAAGACCAGTCGAAGCCCCACGAAAGATAATAGTTGGTTTTTTATCTTTCCATGCTATCGATTCAAATTCTTTTGGCATTGGAAATTCTTCATATTCTTTACCAAATTTTTTTTGTTCGTGATAATAAGAAACAATACACCAATCGTGCCATGTCGGTATAGGAATATCTGCATGGTCGTCTGTTGTATTCATACTCAAGATAGGACTATATTTTGAAAAAGAATGAGACAAAAGAGTCTGCTGTTTTCCAAAAAAATGATGATAAGATTCTGTTCCATCTTTTTTTAATAAAGGAAAATCTCGTTTATTTACAAAATATTCAATATTAGGAACTTCTCTTTTCTGTGATAATGTCCGGAACATATCTCGGATCATGTTTAATCCATTATCCCCTTCTGATATTGGAAATTCACTTCTTACAAGACCATTATTTCCACTCCATTTGTTGACTTCATAATTAAATCGTGAGGAAATAAATTCTTTTTTTTCTAATTTCGAAATGTATCTTATAAGCTCTGTCAATTTTTTATACTTTTTCGGATTTACTTTAATTTTATGATTCCATTCATTTTCAAAATTTACTTTACTAAAGGGTAAAAAAACAGTTAGCTTATTTTCTATATATTTTAAAAAAATTCCTTTTTTAAATTTTTCCGATATATATATAAAAGTATTAATTATATCATGCAAACATAAATTCTTGTATTTATCTATTTCGATATTTGTGTGCAATTCTATTTCTTTTTTCTTTTCTTTTCTTTTCTTGAAAGAGCATGGAGTTGCTTCCCAATATTGAAAAAATTGTTCAATATCTCCTGCCGTAAAATAATTTTGTCGGAAAAAAGGGTATCTTGGGTTCGTGCATTTTTTTATTCCTGGTGGAATCGGTTCGCCTTTTTTAATATAATCACATCCTATTGCATCAAATTGTCTTGTTGAATGGTCCATTCTTCTCTTTTTTTTTCACCCTTTGATTCTTTTTTTCCTTTTTACTATCTGAAAACATAA
>RGVT01000274.1 GCA_010027105.1 Planctomycetia bacterium | reverse complement strand
TTTCATGGCGATGGGCGCCGGGTGCGAAGACGTTGCGTCGATCGGCCCGGTGTTCTCGCCCCGCCCCCGCATCCATGCCGAGCGCATCGGTCCCGGCATCATGCCACCGACCCACCTCTCCGGTTGGTTGGGAAGGGCGCACGAGTCGATCACCGAGTTGATCCTGGCTTCATGGTGGGGCCTGTCGAAGCAGGCGCATGATGCGGGCATCGTGTGTCACGAACGGACGCTCGACGAGGCACAGGCGGAACTTCTCGCCGGAAACCGCCTCCTGGTGATCCTGCCGGAATTGCAAGAATTGCGGCCGGAGGTCGCCCGGGTGCTCGCGACGTGCACCGGATGCCTCCGCTTCGGAGCGCTCGAGTCGATCGATCCCGCTGCGGCCGCCGCACTGGCCTGTCCGCGCGATCTGCTCTCGCTCACGTCGCTGCACACCCTCGATGCTGCAGCCGCGGACGGACTCGCCGCGAACTCGGGCCCACTGCTGCTCGACGGCATCTGGCGACTGGAGCCCGGTGTGGCGAAGGGCTTGGCCGGACATCGTGGCCCCCTCTCGCTCAACGGTCTCGTTGCCCTGTCGCCCGAGGACGCCGCATGGCTGGCCCGTCACGACGGGGATCTGTATCTCAACGGGCTTTCGACGATGCCCGTGGACGTGGCGCGGGCGTTCGCCGACTTCCCTCACGGGTTGTTCATCAACGGCGTGGAGACGCTTTCGACGGATGCCGCCTGCGCACTCGCCCGACATCCCGGCTGGTGCCTCGGGTGCACGGGCCTCGTCACGCTCGATGAGAAGGCGGTCGCGGCTCTCTCGACGCACCCGCGCTCGGGCTGGTCGATCAGGCTCGCAGAAGGTCTGATGACGACACCCTCGGACTGAAGAGTGAGACCGTCCCGGCACCCCGCGGCCGGCCTGACGCCCCGCCTCGCTCCGCGATGCCGGCACGACCGGGGATGTTGCGACGGCTCGGTGGAGACTTCAGGCGGCACGGAGTGCGTTTGCCCCGGTTTGCGGCCTGCGGACGGTTTTTCCGGCGTGTTGACGATTTGGAAAGGGGCGACATCCGCCTTCGAGGAGGTCGACGTGCCGGCCGATGATCGCGTTGCCACCGTCGTGACCGAGATCGCCCGCCATCAACCGCGGCTGCGGGGCTTTTTGCGCTGCCTGCTCGTCCGTCCCAGCGACGTGGACGATCTTCTCCAGGAGATCAACACGGTGCTCTGGGAAAAGGCGGTCGAGTTCACGCCCGGCACCGACTTCTGGGCCTGGGCCAGCCAGGTCGCCCGCTACAAGGCATTCAATCAGGTGCGTCGCTACGGCCGCGAGCGGCTGGTCTTCGACGACGCGCTGCTCGGCCAACTCGCCGAGGCCGCCTCCGAGCAGATACGCGACCTCGACCGACGCCGCACGGCGCTCGAACACTGCCTCGGCCGTCTTTCGGCACCGCAGCGGCAGCTCCTCGAACTGCGCTACGCCGCCGGCCAGTCGGTGGAGGCGATCTCACGATCGATCGGCCGCCCGGCGGGCTCGCTGCGGCAGACGCTCTATCGGATCCGGGGGGCCCTGCAGGCGTGCATCGAAGGCCAGCTGGCGCTGGCAGGGGACGCATCATGACCGACGATCGTGGGCCCGAGGATCACTTTGCCGTGGACGCGCGGCAGGCGGAGCTCATCGCTCGGCTCGTCGACGGCGAGCCGTCCGACGAATGCCTGGCCGATCTTGCCGACCTCCTCCGGAGTTCGCCCGCGTGTCGGGAGGCACTCGTGGGGCACCTGCTCCTCGACTCTCTACTCCACGAGGACTTGGGACCGGAGTCGCTGTCGGCCCTCGTCGACATCGTTGGCGACGGAGAGCCGCTCCCTCCGGTCGGGGCTGCCCGGGACGCGGGGCCGGCCTCCGAAGACGGCGCGCGCGACGCGTCCGGCCGGGCCCGCCGTTCGTGGCCTCGTCGGGTCGAGCCGCTGTCCGGCGTGCGGCGCTGGCGCACCGTCGGCTGGGTGGGAGCGGGCGTCGTGGGGCTCGTGAGCCTCGTCATCGGCATCGCTCTACGGGATCAGACCGGGGCCGCCAGTGCGGCGCACGTGATCCAGGTGGCCGAGGTCGTGCACGCCGAACCTGTCGAACGGGTGTATCTCGTCGACGTCGTCCGTGAGTCCGATGCGACGGCGGACCTCGTGCCGCCGCGCGACACGCGGGTGGCGACGCAGGGCGATCGGTTCTATGTCGAGATGAGGCGTGGCGACCGCCACTGGTTCTGGGGCCGTGACGCCGCAGGCGCGATCTGGGTCACCGTCGGGCGCGACCGGGCGGTCATCGTGGACGACGACGAACAGGGAGTCGGGCTGCGGTATCTCGGTGAGCTCTACACGCTGAACCTCGAGACGCTCCTGCGCACATTCCGGACGTTCTGCCGCCTCGCCCATGCGACCGGCTCAGCCGGCACGCACGTGATCGACGTCACTCCGAGGGTCGCGCTCGCGCGTGGGGGTATGCGACACGCCACGATTGAGGTGGACCGGGAGACGAAGGCCGTGCGGCGGCTCGTGCTGGAGCGCGAGGTTCCGCACTACGGCCGGTCGACGGTGACGTTCACGCTCGTCGACACGCGTCCGGCCGACGAACCGAGGTATGGCCCGCTGGGCCACGTCGAGGAGCCCGCCCTCATCCTGGACCGCGCGACGCCGCCGGCCGAGCGCCGCAACGTGCTCGTGCGGTGGTTCGGCGCGAGCGCCAATCGCTGGATGCTCGTGTCGGAGGAGACCGAAGATGCCCGCTGACTGTCCATCGTCGCTGCGACGTAGCGCCCTGCTCGCCGTGATCTGGTCCCTGGTCGGAATCGTCGCCCTGCCGCTTCGAGCACAGGACGCGCCGGCGCCCACCCGCCCGCGAGGCGGCGCGGCGCCCGCCGCCCTGCCCGACGACGTCGAGGTGCGATCCGTCACGATCTGGAGCGACGGCACGCGGATGGCCGGTGACCTCTACCTGCCACGAGACCGCACGGCGGGTGAAAAGCTCCCGGGCGTCGTCTTCTGCGCCGGCACCGGTGGCACAAAGCAGGGCACCGGCCGCAGGCTCGGGCCGATCTTCGCCGCGGCCGGCTACGCCGCTCTGGCGTTCGACTACCGCGGCTGGGGCGAGAGCGAGAGCCAGCTCATGGCGGTCGATCCGCAGCCGGCTCCCTCCGAGACCGGCGAGATGACGATCCGGGTGCGGCCGCTCCGCTGGCAGATGAACTACACCGACCAGACGGAGGACATCCGGGCCGCGATCAGCTTCCTCGCCGGGGAGCCGGACGTCGACCCGGACCGCATCGGCATCATGGGCTCGAGCTACGGCGGTGGGCTCGTGACGTGGGTCGCCGGCCACGACCCGCGGGTGAAGTGTGTGGTCGCGCAGGTGTCGGGGCTCGGCGGCGCCCGCGCGGCCGCGGCCGAGAAGCGGATGTACGACCTCCACAGGGCTCAGGCCCGCGGCGAGACGGAGCCGGTGCCGATCGAGACCGGAAAGCT
>RGVT01000273.1 GCA_010027105.1 Planctomycetia bacterium | reverse complement strand
ATGATGGCCGTCGACGCCCTGCCCGCCATGCCCGCCATGCCCGTGCTCGAGCTGGTGCATCACGAAGTGCGACACCTGCTCGAAGGCGATCTTCGACGGCTCCTTGCGGCCCCAGTCGGCGAGCGCGGCGCCGGCCGCTTTGCCGTCCTCGAAGCCGGGGATGTCGTGGCAGGAGTAGCAGGCGAGCTTGGCGAGCGTCTTCTTGCCGACGTAGTTGAGGAGCACGGCATCCTTGTTGCCGGCGTTCATGCCGAGCAGCATGCGTTCATCGCCCTGGATAGTCGCCTGCTCCGGTGCGAGCCCCTTCGCCAGCACCTCCTCGGCCTTCACGGCGGTGAACCGGTCCTTGAGATACATGAGGGCCAGTTCCTCGGTCGCCTGCCGCTCCTCCGAGGTGAGCGAGTTGGCGGCGGGGATGTCGGTCGGCTTCCAGCCCTCGGTCGAGGTGAGGAGATACGCCGTGGCATCGGCGGCCGGGTCGCTCACGCTGCCGTCGGCGAGCGTGACGGGATCGAGCAGCACGTTCGGCATGATCGTGCGCGGGTGGTAGCGGGCGGGCTCCCGCAGCCAGCTGTAGAGCCAGGCCGGGCCGTTCGGCTGCGAGGCCACCTTGGCGCCGATCCGCGAGAGATTCGGGCCGTGCATGCTCACGGCCTCGGGGAAGTCGGCGTGCTGGTGGCAGGCGAGGCAGCCGCGGACCTGCACGACCTTCCTGCCGCGCTCGACGTCGGGCTTCGCGGTGATGCCGTCGTAGGGCTTCACGTACTCGAACGGGGCGCTCGCATTGAGCAGGTAGGTGATCATCGAGCGCATCTCGATCGGCTCGTAGCGCTGCGACTCCTCGAGGCCCTTGCCGGAAAGATGCTCCCAGAGCCCGAAGAACCGCGGCATCTTCGTGGACGGACGGAAGTCCTGCGGGTTCCGCAGCCAGGCATAGAGCCAGTCGAAGCCCACCTTGCTCGCCACGTGCCGCAGCGACGGCCCGACCTTCGGGAAGCCGCCGGGCGTTTCCGGCTCCTTGAGCAGCACGGCGAGTTCATGCGACCGCTTCGAGAGCTTGGCATCCGCGCCGGCCGCGGCGTCGCGGTCGATCGCGTCGCGGAGCCGCTCGCGGGCCTGCGTGCCGTCGGGGCTCGACCGCACCTCCTCCACCCAGCGCTTCACGGTCGGCCCGAGGGCGCTGAGGCCGGGATCGGTGGCGACCCACTCGGCCACCTCGTGGTAGTTGGGCGCGAGCCGCATGTCGGGGCCGATCCGCTTGTCGGGCCCGGACCAGCCGTTGATCTCGTGGCAGCCGTAGCAGCCGTACTGCCGGATCAGGTGGTAGCCCTCCACGAGCTTCGGCGCCGGCGGCTCGGGGAACTTCTCGCTCGGCTCGAGGTCCACCACCTGGTGATGGCACTTCAGGCAGCTCGACTCCTCGAACCGCTGGGGCAGCATCGGGAAGATCCAGTGGTGGTTGTTGAACCAGCCGTGCTCGTCGTGCCACTCGTGGGCCTGCTTCGGCGTGTTGGGCGAGTGGGAGGACCACGTGAAACTCGTCGCGCTCCCCTGCCCCTGGTGGCAGATCGTGCAGCCGAACGACTGCATCGGGTGCGGGCTCGTCGAGCCGACGAACAGGTCGAGCCGCGGGTGCGTGGAATAGGGCTGCGGCACGCCGCGCTTCACGACGAGTTCGAGCGGCTTGCCCCACGACGGCGATTCGAGCAGGCTCGCAATCGCGACCGGCCGGGCGAGCATCTTGCCGCCGCCGATTTCGGCGATCACGTCGCCCGGCATGAGCCCGGCCTTCGCTGCCGGCGATTCGGGCAGCACCACGCTCACGGTCGGGTCTTCGGCGCGGAACAGGCCGCGGGGTGCGATGTGGAAGCCGTAGGCCTCCTCGAGCTGGAGGTTGGCGTCGCCCGCGGGCGCGGGCGGGGCCGCGGCGGGCGTCGGCAGCGAGAGCGAGACGAGTTCCGTGCCGGGGTAGGCCGGGGCCGTGGGCTCGCCCGGCAACGATTTGTCCATCCCCTTGTGGCAGGTGGTGCAGCGGTCGAAGCGGGCGACGTCGCGGAAGTTGTTGTTGAGCGTGAGCTTCGGCAGCCAGATCTGGTCGACGCGGAGCGGGCCGTTGAAGGCGTCGAGCACGGGCAGCTCGAGCAGGCTCTTGCCGGCGTTGGGGGCGCGGTCCTTGAGGGTTTTGGCGAGCTGGCCGAGTTTTTGGCGGTGGTCGGCCAGGGTCTTGGCGGCGGCGTCCTCGACCGCGGTGATCTGGCGGAGCGTGGCTTCGAGCGCCTTGCGGTGGGTGTTGGCCGCCTGGTTTTCGAGCGTGGCCTTGCCCACCTCGGCCCGCTTCGCGTCGGCGAGGGCCAGGAGCGCGTCGAGCCGGTTTTGCGGGGCCTCGTCGGCGACGGCGAGTTCGTAGTCGGCCCGGTTCTTGTCGAGCTCGGCCTTGCGCAGCTTGAGCTGGCCGGCGCGCAGGTCTTCGCGGAACTTGGCCCGCTTGGCGATGTCGCGGAGCCGCTCGAGCAGGTCGCCGCGGAGGGCGAGCCGCTCGGAGGGGTCGGTCTGCCGCGCGAGCGTGTCGACGTCGAGTTGGGCCCGGTCGGCGGCCTCGGCGTCGGCCGGCTCGGTGCGGACCTGCTCGAGGAACGTCTTCACGAGCGCCGGATCGAGGTCGGCACGGCGGGCCTCTCCGAGGGCCGCCTCGAGGTCGCGGGCCTTGGCTTCGTAGCTCCGCGAATCCTGCTCGTCGACCCGGGCCGCCGCCGACCAGGTCTCGAGCGCCCGGAACTCCCGCTGGTATTTCTTCCAGGGACGGTTGTGATCGACCGCGAGCATCGCCACGGTGGCCGCCAACAGCGCGATCGCGGTGAGCGCGAAGACGACGTGCAGGATCTTCAGATCTCGCCAGGTCTGTTCTGTGGCAGGCATAGTGTGGAGATGGGGCGAATGGCGTTACGAGGTTGAAATCGCACCATGCCGGGCGCGAAGCGAAAGCCCGGCGCTAAAAATTGAGCGAGAACTCCGGGATGCTGACGATGTATTTCAGGTTGAGCGTCCAGCGCAGGATCATCTTCAACGGCAATGACAGCATGAGCAGCATCAGGTTCGCCATGATCATGTAGCGGATGAAGCCCATCTTGGCGAAGAAGCCGCGGAAGATCGTCACGGCCAGGAGCGGCGGCAGGAGCACGAGGTAGGCCCCGAGCAGGACGAGCCCCGGCGCCTCGCGGAGGAAGATGGTGCCGATCTGGACGAGCGTGCCCGCCCCCTGCGGCGCCCGCGGCAGCGGCCGGTCGAGGAGGTTCACCCAGAACATCTGCGGGAGGTCGACGTTGTTGAGCACTTCCACCTTGTAGGGCGTCCAATACTCGAAGGGGCCGAAGAAGTTCCAGTTGGGGCCGCGGAGGAAGGTGCCGAGAATGATGAGCGTGATCCAGAGCTCGAAAAACCCGAACTGGTAGACGAGGTAGCTGAACTTCCGCTCCTCGATCGAGTAGTAGCCGTTGCCCTTCTTGTTGAAGTCGAGGTAGGGCATGGCCATCAGCCCGAACA
>RGVT01000272.1 GCA_010027105.1 Planctomycetia bacterium | reverse complement strand
TCCAGTAGGACCCGTAAATCCAGTAGGACCCGTAGCTCCAGTGTTAGTAGCATCTCCTGGTGGTCCAGTTGGTCCCGTATCACCTGTTGGACCAGTTTCGCCCGTCGGTCCTGTAGATCCAGTATCACCAGTTGGACCAGTTTCACCCGTAGGTCCTGTAGATCCCGTAGGACCTGTAAATCCAGTTGGACCAGTTTCTCCAGTTGGACCAGTTTCTCCCGTTGGACCTGTATCTCCAGTATAACCAGTCTCACCAGTTGGTCCTGTAGATCCCGTAGGTCCAGTTTCTCCAGTTGGACCATTTTCACCAGTGGGACCAGTTTCTCCAGTTGCACCAGTTTCACCAGTTGGTCCCGTTTTACCCGTTGGACCAGTATTACCCGTTGGACCAGTATAACCAGTCTCACCAGTATATCCCGTAGGCCCAGTTTCTCCTGCACTGCCAGTTTCACCCGTCGATCCTGTAGATCCCGTTGGTCCAGTTTCTCCAGTTGGACCAGTTTCACCAGTGGGACCAGTTTGTCCTGTAGGCCCAGTTTCTCCTGTCGGTCCCGTATCACCGGTTGGACCAGTAAATCCAGTTGGTCCATTTTCTCCAGTTGGTCCTGTATCACCAGTTGGACCAGTTCCACCCGTTTGTCCTGAAGATCCCGTAGGTCCAGTTTCTCCAGTGGGACCAGTTTCTCCTGTATGCCCAGTTTCTCCAGTTGGTCCTGTTTTTCCCGTTGGACCTGTATCTCCAGTTGGACCAGTTTCACCAGTGGCACCAGTTTCTCCAGTATAACCAGTTTCACCAGTTGGTCCGCTTTTACCCGTTGAACCAGTATTACCCGTTGGCCCAGTTTCACCGGTTGGACCCGTTTCTCCAGTTGGACCTGTTGGACCAGTATAACCAGTCTCACCAGTATATCCCGTAGGCCCAGTTTCTCCTGTAGGCCCAGTTTCACCCGTATGTCCAGTCTCACCAGTAGGACCAGTAGGTCCGGTAGGACCAGTATCCCCCGTTGGTCCAGTATTACCACTTGGACCAGTCTCACCCGTCGGCCCCGTAGATCCTGTTGGTCCTGTAGATCCAGTTGGACCAGTTTCACCAGTTTCTCCAGTATAACCAGTAAATCCAGTAAATCCAGTTTCTCCAGTTGGTCCTGTATCACCAGTTGGACCCGTTTCTCCAGTTGGACCAGTTTCACCAGTTTCTCCAGTATAACCAGTAAATCCAGTTTCTCCAGTTGGTCCTGTATCACCACTTGGACCCGTTTCTCCTGTTGGACCCGTTTCACCAGTTTCTCCAGTATAACCAGTAAATCCAGTAAATCCAGTTTCTCCAGTTGGTCCTGTATCACCACTTGGACCCGTTTCTCCTGTTGGACCACTATCACCTGTTGGACCACTATCACCTGTTGGTCCTGTGTTTCCTGTTGCACCAGTCTCTCCCGTTTGACCAGTTTCTCCTGTAGACCCAGTATCACCCGTTGGTCCAGTATTACCCGTTGCACCCGTTTCTCCAGTTGGACCTGTATCTCCTGTTGGTCCAGTATAACCCGTAGGTCCAGTTGCTCCTGTAGGCCCAGTTTCTCCCGTCGGTCCCGTATCACCAGTTGGACCTGTTTCTCCCGTAGGTCCCGTATCACCTGATGGACCTGTTTCTCCCGTAGGTCCCGTATTACCAGTTGGACCTGTTTCTCCCGTTGGACCAGTTTCACCCGTCGGTCCTGTAGATCCAGTGTTAGTAGCTTCTCCTGGTGTTCCTTGTGGTCCGGTCTCTCCCGTGTATCCTGTATATCCTGTTGGACCAGTGGCTCCGGTCATGGATGCTTCTCCACCAACTCCAGTAGGACCCGTAAATCCAGTAGGACCCGTAGCTCCAGTGTTAGTAGCATCTCCCCGTGGTCCAGTTGGTCCACTGTCCCCTGTTGGTCCTGTATTACCAGTATGTCCAGTTTCACCGGTCGGACCAGTAAATCCAGTTGGTCCAGTAAATCCAGTGGGTCCAGTAAATCCAGTAGGTCCTGTATTCCCAGTAGGACCTGTTTTTCCGGTATAACCAGTTTCACCAGTTGGTCCAGTATAACCAGTTGCTCCTCTTTCACCGGTAGGTCCAGTAAATCCCGTTGGTCCTGTTATTCCTGTGGGACCAGTATCACCGGTTGCTCCAGTATCCCCCGTAGGTCCTGTTTTTCCCGTTGGACCAGTAAATCCAGTTGGTCCAGTACCCCCCGTAGGTCCTGTTTTTCCCGTTGGACCAGTAAATCCAGTTGGACCAGTAAATCCAGTTGGTCCAGTATCCCCCGTAGGCCCTGTTTTTCCCGTTGGTCCAGTATCCCCAGTAGGTCCTGTTTTTCCCGTTGGTCCTGTTTCACCAGTAGGCCCAGTTTTTCCCGTTGGACCTGTTTCTCCGGTTGCACCAGTTTTTCCCGTTGGACCTGTTTCACCAGCTCGCCCAGTTTCTCCCGTTGGACCTGTTTCACCAGCACGCCCAGCTTCTCCCGTTGGACCAGTATCTCCAATTGGTCCAGTCTCTCCAGTCGGTCCACTATCACCAGTATACCCAGTTTCTCCCGTCGGTCCACTATCGCCGGTGTGCCCAGTCTCACCGAATGGACCTGTTTGTCCCCTCGGTCCAGTTTCTCCCTTAGGTCCAGTTTCACCAGTTGGTCCAGTATCCCCTGTTGCCCCCGTCGTGGACGCATTTCCATCTTCACCTTTAGGACCTGTATAACCTGTAGAACCTAAAGGACCCACCAATGATACTTGAGGATAAGAACTTGAAAAATATAAAGTGTCATAATATAAAGTATTTTCGACTATTAATACAGTAGACGAAGCATCGAAATTATTGCTAATCACATATAGATATGAATAAGACGGAATACTAAAACTAGCATCATTAAATAAATTTAAAGCAATATAACTTCCAGAAGGAATAAAATTATTATTAGGACTTGGTGACAAAGACAAAGGAACCTCCACATTAGGCGGAAAAGTGTAAGTCGGTAGAGAAAACAAAGCCGGTCCACCTAACAAAAGAATCGAAGTATTTACATTACTCGTTACTAAAGCACCCGGAGGTCCTGTATATCCTGTGTCTCCTGTAGGCCCAGTTTCACCCGTTGGTCCTTTAGGACCTTGCTGACCAGGTTGTCCAGGTCTTCCGGGAAGACCTTGCAATCCCATACATCCTCTTTTTCCTTGAGGCCCAGTTGGTCCTGTTATTCCAGTTTCACCTTTAGGACCCGTTGGACCTGTATAACCTATATTAATTCCTGTTTCTCCTATGTTATAAGACTTTGGATTATTAACGAAATTTTTAGACATTTAATTTTTTTTTTTTTTTTAACAAATATTTTTTTTATTTCTTATTTTTTTTTGTATTCTATAATAATATGATTTTTTTTTATTTTTAAAATTTATTTATTTTTTTTATTCAGTAATTTAATTATGTAATGAAATGTAAGATTTGGAAAACAAAACATAAAAAAAAATTTAAACTATAATACATTGTAGCATATATATTATATATATATAATAATATATAATATAATAATAATATAATAATAATATAATA
>RGVT01000271.1 GCA_010027105.1 Planctomycetia bacterium | reverse complement strand
TCGGCCGGCCCGTCGTGTGGTGCCAGCCGGCCTATGCGAACCGGTCGGTCGTCGTCCGCAACGACGCGGAGATCATTCGCGTGTCGCTCGCGAAGTGAGCCGGCGCGACGCGGCGGCCACGGCGAGCACGATGCCGCAGGCGGCGATCGCCGCCGCGGAGGGCTCGGGAACGATCACGGTGTTCCAGGCGAGGCCGTAGGTCTCCGACGTGACGGGAGTCGAGCCGATGTCGTAGAGCATTCCCGGAAGTGACACCCGCAGGCCGTAGAGACCGGCGTGCGGCAGCATGAACCGGAGGAACTCCTCGTTGTTGTAGGTGCTCAACGACTCGGCCACGAGCGTGTCGAACGCCCCGTTGACGACGCTCCACACCTGGAGATCGAGGTTCGCGAAGGCGTTTCGCGTGCCGGTGTCGGTCGCGTTCGAGAAGGCCCCGGCGGCGAACCAGTCGAGCGCCACCTGGAGTTCGGTCGGGCCGGAGAGCGTCGCGGAGAACGTGTAGTCGGCGTGGCCGCCGAGGCCGACCGAGCCCAGGTCCCAGCCGTTGGTGCCGATCGAGCCACCGCCGGTGCCCGAGACGTCCATCGTGGCCCCGTTGACGTACGTGAAGCCCGCGGCCGTGAGGTCGAGGGCTCCGGCACCGGTCGCCCAGTCGAGCGCCTGCGTCGTCCGCACCACGCCGTTCACCAGCGACTGCCCGTTGTTCCAGCCTTCGGTCCGCGCGGAGGTCGCCATCAGGACGGCCTTCACGACCCGCGCGTCGAAGGCCGTGTCGGGGACGAACCAGATGCCCTTCGCCGCATCCTTCATGAGAGCGACGCCGCCGGCGACCGTGGGCGCCGCGAAACTCGTGCCGTCCATGTTGGTGAAATAAAGATCGGTGGGCGAGGGATTCTGCGTGAGGTCCGTCCGCGGCACGAGGCCTCCCGTGGGGCCGAGGTAGGCCGCGAGGTACCCCTGCTCTCCCGGCTCTCCCGGTGCGGCGATGTCGACGGCGGCCCGCACGCCCGTGACCGTGCTGTTCGTGGCGGGGTTGTAGAAATCGACCGCGCCCCGCGACGAGAAGTCCGACGGCGTGCGGAAGCCCGTGCCGCCGACGCTGCCGACCGTGATGCCGTTGTAGCCGGCGCCGGGTGCCCCGACGGCGGCGGTGCCGCTGTTGCCGGCCGCGGCGACGAACGTCACGCGCGGGTTTTGGAACGCGAGCGCGTCGAGGGCGACGTACTCCGGGTCGGTCGCCGCCGTGTCGTCGCCGCCGAAGCTGCTGTTGATCACGTCGCAGGCGGTGCCGCTGATCCCCTGGAAGAACTGCCTGTAGACGGAGATCGTGGAGGCGGGCGTCGTGTCGAACGAGCCGACGCTGGCGGTGCTCGTCGAGAAAGCAGTCGCGATCGCCCCCGACCAGAGCCGTGCCTGCGGGGCCATGCCCATGCCGGTGTAGGTGTAGCCCGCCGACGTGCTACCCGTCGCGGCGACGTAGCCCGTGCCGGCGAGCACGTGGCCGACCATCGTCGCGTGGAAGTCGTACTCTCCGGCCACGCCCGTGCCGGCGACCTTTTTCTCCACGGCGTTGCCCATGCCGAGGGCCGCCCGATTGAAGACCTCGTGGCCGTCCCAGATATAGCCGGCTTCCACGTTGCCGATGACGGTCGAGCCGCCGTAGAGGCCGCTGTTGTAGAAGATGCGGGCCCCGACAGCGTCGTTGACGAATACCACCGGTCCGATGAAGGCATGCTGTTGCGGTGAGTACGTGCCCGAGATGAACTGCCCGCGGGCCAGGCCAGTGGCTGGTTCGCCGCGGCAAAGCCCGGGCAGGCAGAGGGCCGCTGCGAGCACCGCCGCGATGGCCGTCAGGCTGGACGGACGCCCCCGGCGGCTGCCGCTCGGGCAGGCCCGGACCCCCCGGCTGTGTTCCTTCATGAGCGGCGTCCGCGGGTGCACGAGCCCCACTGCGGAATGTAGTTCGGACCTGCGGAAAAGCCAACGAACGGGCCGGGAAGGCGGCGGGAACCCCGCGAAAAAAGACGGGCTGAGGCCCGACCTACAGGCAGCGTGGCAAGGCGCGGGCGAGGCGCGTGAGCGACGCCTCCCGGCCCAGGATCGCCAGGCAGTCGTAGAGCCCCGGGCCGACGGTCTTGCCCGTGACGGCCACGCGGATCGGGTGGATCAGGTCGCCGATCTTGAGGCCGGCAGCCTCGGCGATGCCCTTGCAGGCCGCCTCGAGATCCGCCGGGGCGAAGGGCTCGACGGCGCCGAGCACGGGGATCGCCCGCTCGAGCAGGGCCCGCACGCCCGGCTTCGCCAGGCGTTGCTTCACAGCCGCCTCGTCCAGCGGTGGCTCGTCGACGAGGAAGAAGTCGGCGTAGGCGAGGATGTCGCCGGCCACCTTGAGCCGGTCGCCCGAGGCCTCGATCACCTTCCGCACCGTCGCGATCACATCAGGCGGCGGCGGGTCGGCCACGAGCCGCGCCTTCACGAGAAACGGCAGCATGAACGCGAGCTTCTCGTCGGTCGAGAGCCGGGCCATGTAGTGGTCTTGCACGGCCCAGAGCTTCTTGGGATCGAAACTCGCCGGCGACGAGTTGATGCGTTCGAGCGTGAAGTGTTTCACGAGCTCGTCGCGCGAGAAGAATTCCGTCTTGTCGTCGAGCGACCAGCCGAGCAGCGCGAGGTAGTTGTCGAGCGCCCAGGGCAGGTAGCCGACCTCGCGGTAGAAGTCCACGATCACGGGGTTGAACGTGTCGGCCTCCGGGTGCAGGCCGATCCGCTCCGCGATCTTCAGGCCGTGCTCCATCACCTGCTTGAAGTCCTGGTTCTTGAGGTACTGCGCGAGCTTCCGCTTCGAGAGCTTCGTGCGGCTGCCCGGCTCGGCGACGAGCGGCAGGTGGGCATAGGCCGGGAGCGGGTAGCCGAGCGACGTGGCGATGAACGCCTGCCGCGGCGTGTTCGAGAGGTGCTCCTCGGCCCGGATGACGTGCGTGATCGCGAGGTCGTGGTCGTCGACGACGCTCGCGAGGTGGTAGAGGCAGGAGCCGTCGGCCCGCTGGATCACGTGGTCCTGCTCGCGCTCCCAGGCGAACTCGACGCGGCCGCGCACGGCGTCGTCGATCACGAGCGACCCTTCGCGCGGCATCTTCAGCCGCACGACGCTCGCGCGGCCCTCGGCGGCGAACCGGGCCGTGGCCGCGTCGTCGAAGGCCGCGAACCGCCGGCTGTAGAGAAACGGCCTGCCGGCGGCCTGTGCCGCCTTCCGCTCCTCGTCGAGTTCCTCCGGCCGCGCGAAGTCGCGGTAGGCGTGGCCCGAGGCGAGCAGGCGTTCGACCGCGGCCTTGTGACCGGCCGCCCGCTGCGACTGGAAGTAGGGCGCGTGCGGCCCGCCCACGCCCGGCCCCTCGTCCCAGTCGATGCCGAGCCACTGCAATCCGTCGAGGATCGGCTGCAGGGCCTCGCCGACGTTCCGCTCGGCGTCGGTGTCGTCGATCCGGAGGATGAACTGCCCGCCGTGCCGGCGGGCGAAGAGCCAGTTGAACAGCGCCGTGCGCACGCCGCCGATGTGGAGGTAGCCG
>RGVT01000028.1 GCA_010027105.1 Planctomycetia bacterium | reverse complement strand
GCCGCCCGGCCGGGCGGCGGCGGATCGCGGGCGGCGACGGCCTGGACGTGGCCCGGCGCGAACGCCTGCACGAGCGCGTCGAGAGGGGCCCGCACCACGATCGGCCGCGGCCCTCCGCCGGCGACCTGCACCCGGCCGCCGGTCCAGGGTGCGAGCAGCCTCGAGACCACGTCCCAGTCGTAGGTCGCGGTGCCGACGAGCGTGACGAGGCGGCGCGTGGAGAGTTCCTCGACGCCGCCGGCGGCCGCCACCGAGAACGTGGAGGCATCGAGAGCGCAGCGGTCCACGACGAGCCGCGCCGCTCCGGCGGCGGCCGGCGGGCGGGTGACCTCGACGACCACCCGCGCCCGCGGATCGGCCCACACCGGCGCGGCCGCCCCGCCGTGGGGCGCCCGCGCCCGGGAGAGGGCGAGCTGGCTGCCCGTGGCCTCGACGAGCAGATTCGTGCCGGCGGGCGTGTCGATCACCTCGAGCGTGCCCCAGGCGCGGCCGCCGGCCGGCCACGCCTCCGCCACGGCCCGCGGCAGCAGCCACGATTCGAGCCGCGCCACGTCGGCCTGCCACTGCAGCTTGCCCCGCAGCCGGTCGGTCGGGTCGGCGCCACGCGCGGCCGGGCGGAGCACGAGCCCCCCGGTGCGCAGCGACACCGTCGCGGTGAGGATCTCCGCCGACGAGATCGACACCTCGCCACCGGCCGGATCGAACCCACCGGCGCCGCTGGCCACGAGCCGGGGCTCGGTGATCTCGCGGCCCGCCCCCGCGGCCGTGAGCTTCTCGATCTCGACTCCGGCCCGCGTCACCTGCCAGCCCGCCTCGCGCACGGCGAGCGCCGCGGAGCCCTCGAGCCTGCCGCCGAGGCGCCAGCCGCCGCAGAGGTCGCCCACGAAGGGCGCGAGCCGCGCCTGCCAGCGTCCGAGGTCGCCCCCGATCGTCACGTCGGCCGACACGCCCTCGGACTCGGGCGCCGGCAGCACCAGGCCCGCCGCGCCGCCGTGCCACGCGGCGGCGGGGCTGACGAGCGCCGCGCCGGTCTGCGTGAATTCGAGCCGGTCGTCGCCCGACCGCAGCACGCCGCGGCAGGCGTCGACCACGAGCGCGCCTTGCACCGCGCCACCGCTCCCCTCGGCCTCCAGCACGAGCTCCTCGTCGCGCCAGGCGGGCAGGTGCGAAGCGGCGCAGGAAAACTGTGCGACGCTCGCCGAGAGCCGGGCCCGCGACGCTCCCGCCTCGCCCGTCGCCTCCACGTCGAGCCGGCCGCGGGCCGTGCCGGCCAGTTCCAGGCTCCCGAGGTCGACCAGTTCGCCCGCCTCGGCGACGAGCCGGCCGAGATCGACCGACCACTGCACCGCGAGCGTGGCGGCGTCGCCCGTGGCGGAGAGTTCGACGGCGCCCGACGCGATCCGCGCCTCCTCGACGCGAAACCTCGCGGCCGCGGCCGGGTCGGCCCGCCCGCGCAGCCAGGCCGAGAAGGGCGCGCTCCAGCGCAGCTGCCGCTCCCCCTGCACGGCGGCCAGGTCGCGGGCCGCGGCCCGGACTTCGAGCACGCGGCCGGCACCGTCGCCGTGGGCGCTGGCGGAGAGTTCGAGCTGGCCGGCCGTCACGCGCACGTCGTCGCGGACCCTGAGTCCGCCCGGCGTCGCCGCGGCGGCGGCCGCGAGGTCGACCTCGGCGGCGAGCGCGAAGTCGCCGGCCGACAGGGCGTCGCCCCACTGCCAGGCCCCGCATTGGGGCAGGCCGATGCGGCCCGACGCCTCCGCCGTGAACAGCCGCGACGACGCCTTGAACGACCGGACGGAGATCGATTCGCCGTCGGAGGAGACGTCGAGCGGCGCCTCGCAGTGGTCGACGACGAGGAGTTCCGCGAGCGTGGCGGCGTCGCAGAGGGCGAACTGCCGCACCCCCACCGTGCCCGCGGCCTGCCAGGAGGCGGCCGCTCCCGCCGGCAGCGCGACGTCGAGCCGCACGTCGGCGAGGCCGTCGGCGAGGTACGGCGCGAGAAACCGCGTGGCCCACACGCTCGAGATTCCGAGCGGCACGCGGGTCGCCGCCACCGCCACCGGCCGCAGCCCTGCGTCGGGCCCCGACGGCGGCGCGGAGACCGTCCAGCCGCCGTCCCGCGCGAGCGCCGCCGTCGCCGCCGCGGTGATCGTGGCCCGGTCGAGCCGCGGCGCGGCGGCCGCGGCCGGCGGCGCGGGCTTCCCGGGCCGGGCCCCGGCCCGATCGCGTCGCGGCACGCCGGCGTGGAGCAGGCGGCCCGATACGGCCCAGCCGGCCGCGGCGGTGCCGCCCACCACCCGGCCGCTCGCCGCGACGTCGACCACCCGCCAGGCGTCGCGCCGCGCCGCATCGACGAATTCGATCGCGCCGTCGAGCACCTCGAGCTCGAACGAGACCGCGGCCGACGACGGTTCCGCGGGCGCGGCCAGCCAGGGGGCGAGGATGTCCTCGATCGTGCTGCCTCCCGGCCGCACCTCGACCAGGGCGTCGGGCTCCACGAGCCGCACGGTGCCCAGGTCGTGGGGGTCGAGGGCGAGCGCCGCGAGCCCGCGGTCGATGACGATCCGCGGCACCACGACGGCCGCCCGGCCGGCGGCGTCGGCGAGGACGACGTCCTGGTATTCGATGCCGCCCAGCCAGCGCCAGGCCGCGGCGCGGCTCGTCACGCTCCCGGCGATGCCGGCGAAGGCCGCCTGGAGCGGCCTGTCGCGCAGGTCGGTGAGCACGAGCACGCCCGGCAGCAGCCAGCCGACTCCCGCGAGCACCACGAGCGCCGCCAGCGAGAAGACCGCGCCGCGCCGTGGCCGGCCGCCCGGCGTGTGTCGGGAAGAACGCGCCCTCATGGGGGCGGAGTATAGGCCCCGCCCGCCCGGTCGCCGTAGGTCAGTTGCCGCTCGAGGGCGGCGAGGTCGGCCGGCGTGTCGACGTCGCGGAACGACTCGAGCGCCGGATCGACCGCGGCGAACTCGGCCCCGGGCACGAAGTCGACCCGCGCGGCGGCGTCGCGCCCGATCTCCGCCAGGAGCCCGCGCGGGTCGCGCCGCCCCGCGGCGAGCCAGGCCGCGATCGGCGCGGCCAGCGCGGGCCGCAGGACCGAGCAGAGCACCTGCGGATGCCCGGCGAAGAGCGGCACCGTCCAGAGCGCGCCCGTGGCCGCCGCGCGGTCGACGAGCAGCCGCACCACGTCCGGCCTGAGGAGCGGCAGGTCGCACGACGCCACGAACACCGGCGCGGCGGCCGGCGGCCCGGCCGCCCGCAGGCCGTCGAGGAGCGCGGCGAGCGGCCCGGAGCCGGGCTCTGAATCGTGCACCACCTCGACCGCGGGCCCGAGCGGCGGCAGCGGGCGGAGCGGCGCCGCCACGACGAGCGTGCGGCCGGCGACGGCCGCCACGGCGTCGACGACCCGGGCCAGGCACGTGCGGCCGCCGAGCACGAGCCACTCCTTGCGCGTCGGCGGAAGCGGCTCCTGCCGGGGCGGCGGCTGCATTCGCCGCGCCGCGCCCCCGGCGAGCACGATGCCGATCGCGGCGGGGCACGCGGGGCCGCTCACGACGGCCTCAGGCTCCGAGGAACCGGGCGATCCGGTCGAGGCCGGCCGCGAGCTTCTCCGCGGACGCCGCGAACGACATCCGCACGTGCCCCTCGGCGCCGAACGCGCTGCCGGCCACGAGGGCCACGTGCTCCCGCTCGAGCAGCGCCTCGCACCACGCCGCGCTCGTCGTGATGCCGCCCGTGCCCCGGGCGAGTGCCGATCGGATCTCGAAGAATGCGTAGAACGCGCCGCCGATCTCGGGCAGCCGCACGCCCGGCAGGGCCGCGAGCCGGCCCGCGACGAGGTCGCGCCGCCGCTGGAACGCGCGGCACATCTCGGCCACGCACTCCTGCGGGCCGGTGAGCGCGGCGAGCGCCGCATGCTGGCTCACGCTGCAGGGGTTGCTCGTCTCCTGGCTCTGGAGGTTGCCGATCGCCCTGGCGAGCGGCTCGGGGCAGATCGTCCACCCGATCCGCCAGCCGGTCATGGAATACGTCTTGCTCACGCCGGCCACGACGACGGTGCGGTCGGCCAGGCCGGGCCGGAGCGTGGGGAACGAAGGCGACCGCCGTCCGTCGAACACCAGCTGGTCGTAGATCTCGTCGGCGATCACGGCCAGGTTCGCCTCCAGGGCGACGTCGGCGAGGCTCCCGAGCTCCTCCGGCGTGTAGACGACGCCCGTGGGGTTGCTCGGCGAGCACAAGAGCAGCATCCGGGTGCGCGGCGTGATCGCCGCCCGCAGGGCCTCTCTCCGCAGCTTGAAGTCGTCCTCGATCCGGGTCTCGAGCAGGACGGGCTTCGCGCCCGAGAGCTTGACGAGTTCCGCGTAGCTCACCCAGTAGGGCGCCGGCACCACCACTTCGTCCCCCTCGTCGAGGAGCGCCATGAAGGCGTTGTGGAGCGCGTGCTTGGCGCCGTTGGAGACGACCACCTGCGCCGGGGTCACCGCCAGGCCCGACCGCCGCGCGTAGTCGGCCGCCACGGCCCCGCGGAGGTCGGGAATCCCGGCCGCCGGCGTGTATTTCGTCTTGCCGGCGCGGATCGCGGCCTCGGCCGCGGCGCAGATGTGGGGTGGCGTCGGGAAATCGGGCTCCCCCACCGAGAGGTCGATCACGTCGACGCCGGCGGCCGCGAGGGCCTGTGCGCGGGCGGCCATGGCGAGCGTGGCCGAGGGCTCGAGGGCCGCCATCCGCCGTGCCAGCCGCAGACTGTTCGCTGTCGCCATGCCTCGTGCGTGCGTGTCGCTTCCCGGCGGAATCGAAAGTTGCGGGGCGATCCGCGCCGCGGCCAGAATGATACCACCGTGGTGTTCGATTCCCAGCCGCGGCCCCCCGCGTGCGCCAGCCCCCGCGAAAGTCACCCCGCATGCCCGGTGCGTCGGTCGGTCTGTGGATCATCGGCTTGAAGGGGGGCGTGGCGACGACCGTGATGACGGGGCTGGCGGCGCTCGGGCGCGGGGCGACCGGATCGACGGGGCTCGTGACCGCGCTCGAGCCGTTCACGCGGCTCGACCTCGTGCCCTGTGCCGGGATCGTCGCATCCGGCCCGGCCGGCTCGCCGACGAGGCCCGCCGCATGTGGTCGGAGAGCCGCGCGATCGACCCGGCCCTGATCGCGGACGCAGAGCCGTTCTTCACCGCGGCCGAGGCCCGGCTGCGACCGGGCACGGTGGTGGCCGCCGGCGACACGATCCGCGGGCTGGCCGACCCGGCGGTGGCGGCCGTCGTGGAAACGCCCCGCGCCGCCGTCGACCGCGTGCGCAGCGACATCGAGGCGTTCGCCCGCGACCACGATCTGCGGCACGTCGTGGTCGTGAACCTGGCCTCGACGGAGCCGCCCGCCACCCGGCCTCTTCCCGCCGACTTCGCGGAACTCGAGCCCCTCCTCGCCGATCCCGGCGCCTGCCCGCTGCCGGCGAGCAGCCTCTACGCCCTGGCGGCCATCGAGGCCGGCGCGTCGTACGTGAATTTCACCCCGTCCACGGGGGCCTCGCCGACGGCCCTGCGGCGGCTGGCGGAGGACCGCGGTACGGCCCACGCCGGCTGCGACGGCAAGACCGGCGAGACGCTCATCAAGAGCGTGCTCGCCCCGATGTTCGCGGCCCGGAACCTCGACGTGATGAGCTGGGTGGGGCACAACATCTTCGGCAACATGGACGGCCGGGTGCTCGACGACCCGCGCAACAAGCAGTCGAAGGTGCGGAGCAAGGACCACCTGCTCGCGGCGATCCTCGGCTACCCGCCGCAGACCCACGTGTCGATCGAGTACATCAGGAGCATGGGCGATTGGAAGACGGCGTGGGACCACGTCCACTTCCGGGGCTTCCTCGGGACGCCGATGACGCTCCAGTTCACCTGGCAGGGCTGCGACTCGATCCTGGCGGCCCCGCTGGTGATCGACCTGGTGCGGCTGGTGGAGCGGGCCCACCGGGCCGGCGAGCGCGGGGTGCTCGCATGGCTGGCCTGCTTCTTCAAGAGCCCGCTCGACGTCACGGAGCAGGATTTTTCCAAGCAATTCGTCTCCCTCGACCGCTGGGCGCGTTCGCTCGCCGAGCGTTGATCGACGAGGGCGGCGGCATCCCGTCGACGTCGCGATCGGCACGGCACGCGCGCGAACGACGGGTGAACCCACCGCAGGTCGAACAAAAAAATCGGAAAATTTTCCGGATTTCTCTTGACAGGTTCCGAACGAATCACTCAAAACACTGCCAGTGATGCTGCGACAGCAGGTGAAATGCCTCGGCGCAGGTCGCGAAACCGGCTTCCAAACGTCGTCCGATCCCCGCGAGAGAGTGCCCGGGGGATCGGGCGTGTGGTGTGTGAGGGCGCTCGTGGCAAGGAGCCAGATCCATGGCGAAGAAGAAGAAGAAGGCTGCCAAGAAGGCCGCCAAGAAGAAGAAGGGCCACGGCTAGTCCTTCGCCCGCGCCGACGTCGCTGACGCCCCGTCTCCCCAAGGGACGGTGCGGAGGCGGACTTCCGGCCGGGCCGTCGACCGTATAACCGTCGACTGTTCAGACGAGAAAGGCCGGCCCGGGCCCTTGGGCGCCCGGGCCGGCCTGATTTTTTGGGGCGGGGGGTCGGCTACGATCCGGTTTCGGTTCTTCGCCCTATTTCCAGTTCCTCGCCCCACGCCCGTGTCCTCCCCCCACCCTTCCCATGGCGACTTCCTGCTGGCCGCCTGCCAGGGGGGCGCCGAGGAGGCGCTCGTCGCGCGGCAGCGGGAACTGCTCCCGGATCTCGCCCGGGCGGCCTGGCGGCGGGGGGTCGTCACATTCCGGCTGCCGGCCGGCCTACGACCGCCCGGACCGGCCGCGCTCGAGGAGCTCGTGTTCGCCCGCACCGTGGTCCGTTCGTTCGGCCAGGTCGCCGACGCCGACGAGACCGCCCGCGTCGCGAAACTCCACGCCCTGGCCGGCCCCTCCGCGTGGGACGACATCCACGTGTGGAACCGTGACCCACGGCTGGAGGGCGACCCGGCCGCCGTCCGCGCGGCGCTCGTCGCGGCGCTCGATCCCGACCGCCGCCGTGCGCTCGAGGCGGCGGCGGCCGGTGGCACCGTGCCCGGCGGGCTCGTCCTCGACTGCGTCGTCGACGCGCCCGACCGGTGGTGGGCGGGCTGGCACGTGGCCGACACGCCGGCGGGCAGGTGGCCGGGCGGCGTCTATCCCGGCCGGCTGCCGGAAAGGACAGTGTCGCGGGCCTGGCTCAAGCTCGACGAGGCGCTCGCCGCGTTCGACGTCGCATTCGAGCCGGGCAGCCGCGCGGTCGAACTCGGCGCCGCGCCGGGCGGCGCCTGCCAGCGGCTGCTCGAGGCCGGCCTCGTCGTCGTCGGGATCGATCCGGCAGTCGTCGCCGACCCCGTCGCCACCCATCCGCGGTTTGAGCAGTGGCGGATGAGGGCCCGCGACGCGAAGCTCAGGGACCTCCGCGGCTTCGACTGGGTCGTGGCCGACATGAACATCGATCCGAAGAGCACGCTCGAGGCGATCGAACGCGTGGTCTCGGCCGGCGGCAGGCCACCGCGCGGCATCCTCGCCACGCTCAAGCTGCCGACCTGGTCGCGGGCGGCCGAACTGCCCGGGTGGCTCGCGCGGGTCGCCGCCTGGGGCTACGCGCCGCGGGCCAGGCAGCTCTCGACCGCCGGCCGCGAGATCTGCGTGTGCGCCGTGCGGGGAGGCGCGCGGCGGGCAGGCGTCAGCCGGCGTCGCCCCCCCGCCAGGCGGCCGCCGGGTCGCTGAGGCTCCCCGACTCCAGATGCAGCCGCCCGGCGACGGTGTCGATCACGAGCGCGCCCCGGCGGTCGATGCCGAGGCAGGGGCCGCTGACGCGCGCGCCGTCTCCGCGGTGCACGGTGACGAACGTGCCGGCAAGGGCGCAGAGCGGCCGGTAGCGGGCCAGGAGCAGGCCGTCGTCGGCCGCCATGCCCAGGAGCAGGTCGAGGAGCCGGGGCACGAACGCACACAGGAGCGTCTGCCTCGGCAGCGGCCGCCCCACGAGGTCGGGCACGGTGGCGATGCGTCGGCCGAGCCCCGCGGGAGCCGCGGCGGCGCTGCCGGTCGTGTTCACACCCACGCCGAAGATCACGCGGCCCCGCGGCGCGGTCTCCGCGATGATGCCGGCCAGCTTCGCGCCGGCCACCTCGACGTCGTTGGGCCAGCGGACCCGGGGGGCGAGCGCGGGCTCGAGCGCATGGATGGCCTCGGCGAGCGCGACGCCGCAGGCGAGCGACCAGGCGGGGCTCCCACCCGCGCCCCCGGAGGCGGCCGCGTCGAGGACGAGACTCGTCGCCAGGCTGCCCTCCGGCTGCCACCAGCGGGCGCCCTGCCGGCCGCGGCCACTCGTCTGCCGATCGGCCACGACGAGCGCGGGGAGCGGCGTCGCCGGGGCGGCCGCGAGGTCCCGGGCCCGATCCATGGTGCTGGCCGCCTCCGCGAGGTGCTCGAACGTGGCGATGCCGCCCTGCGTCCGGAGCACGGCGGGGTCGATCGGGTCGGGTGGCATGGCGACGGCGAACGTGGCGCCGGGGGGCATGGCATGGTGGGCGGGAAGCCCGCCCCGCAACCGGCCGGCAAGCCGCGCAAGCCCGGCATTCTGCGGGATGGGCGGGGCTCGAGGCCACTCCCCGCGACCTTGACCCTGCCGCTTCGCGACTGCTACCCCCCACTTTCGGAACCGTCAGGGCGGCACGGCAGACTCTCCGCACCCCTCTTCCGACGAGCCGATTCGTGCGCATGTGGCGACTTTTTCTGGCGCGGTCCACGGTGCTCGCCGCGCTGGCCGTCCACGCGCCCGGTGCCGCGCAGACCGTGGCCCTGCCCTCGCCGGCGCCGTCGGCGCTCGACCGGCTCGCGCAGGCCGGCCCGCTCACGCCGCCGCCGGCCGCCTGGGATCCCTACGCGCCGCAGGCGCCGCAGGTGTTTCCGGCCGCGCCCTCCGCCGGCACCTGGTCGCCGGCACAGGCCCCGTCGGCGATCACCGGGCAGCCGGGCTACCCCGGCTACTCTCCGGCCTCGCCGTCGATCATGCCGACGCAGAACCCCGCCGGCGCGCCCAACTCGCTCTTCCCGCCCGGCTACCCGCAGCAGAACTCCACGTTCCAGCAGACGATGCGGCTCTACCAGGGGGCCCGTGGGAGCTGGGCGTATCTGTTCGGCAACGGGCAGGGCACGAACGTCGGCGTCAACGAGCTCGACACGTCGGCCACGTTCGCCGTGCCGTTCTTCCACAACTCGCAGGTGAACCTGAACCACGCGCCGCTGCTCGTGACGCCGGGCTTCGGCCTGCAGCTCTGGGACGGCCCGCAGACCACCTCCACGATGCTCGCCGACCTACCCCCCAACACCTACGACGTGTTTGTCGACGGCGCCTGGAACCCCCAGCTGACGCCGCTCTTCGGCGCCGAGCTCGGCCTGCGGGTGGGCATCTTCACGAACTGGAACGTGTTCGTGTTCCAGAGCTGGCGCATCATGGGCCGGGCGATCGGCACGGTGCAGCTCACGCCCACGATGGTGGGCAAGGCCGGCATCGTGTACCTCGACCGCAACCTCGTGAAGATCCTGCCGGCCGTCGGCGTGACGTGGACGCCCGACGCCAACTCCCGGTACGACATCTTCTTTCCCGCCCCGAAGGCCGCCCGCCGGCTCACCGAGTTCGGCCGGCACTCCGTGTGGGGCTTCCTGGCCGGCGAGTACGGCGGCGGGGCGTGGACGTTTCGCCGCAGCACCGGCCAGATCTCGCCCTTCGACTACAACGACGTTCGCATCTCGCTCGGCACGGAGTTCGTGCCCCAGACGCCCACGGGCCTCTCCGGCAGTTTCGAAGTGGGCTACGTCTTCGCCCGGCAGCTGTTCTTCGTGGACGGCCCGCCGCAGTACCAGAACCTGAACGACACGTTGATGCTGCGTGCGGGCCTCGCCTACTGACCGCTGTATGAATGGTCGTCGTCTCCTGCCGTTGTGGACCGCGATGCTCGCGGCCGCATGCACGCACACAATGCTCGCTGACGACGCGGTCGTGCCCTTGCCGCCGGTGGAGCAGGGGGTCTTCGAGCGGATCCGCACGGACGTGCTGGACCCGATCCGCCTCGCGGCGCTCGGCGACCCGCAGGACCTGAGCGAGCCCTTGCTTCCCGACGACGTGGCCCCGCCGGGTCAGCCGCGGCAGGAATTCGAGCCGCCTGCCGGCCGCACACTTCCGCCGGGGGCGAAGCCGGGCATGCTCCAGCAGGCGCTCTACATGGCGACCGAGCTGCCCCGGCTGGGAACAAATGGTCTCGGGCTCCTGTCGCTGGAAAAAACCGCCACGCTCGGCCTGCCCTGCCCCACGGTCGAGTCGCCGCTGCTCGTCACGCCGGGCTTCGTGGGCACGCTCACCAATCCGACCCCGGGCATGGACGTGCCGGGCGAACTCTTCGAGTGCTACATGCAGGGCCGCTGGCTCAAGAAGATCGGCGACCGGTTCGGCGCCGACCTGGCCGTGGCGCCGGGCTGGTACAGCGACTTCAAGAACAGTTCTCCCCAGGCGCTGCGGATCACCGGCCACGGCTTCGGGGCCTGGGAGGCGACCGAGGATCTGCGGGTCGTGGCGGGAGTGATCTATCTCGACCGCTACGACGTCAATCTCCTGCCCGCCGGGGGCCTGCTCTGGACGCCCGCCGACGACAAGCGGTTCGAACTGATATTTCCGCGGCCACGGCTCGCCTGGCGGGTGGCCGAGCGGGAGGCGACGTTCCGCGGGCGGCGCGTCGCATCGAGCCACTGGCTCTACCTGGCGGGCGAGTTCGGCGGCAACCAGTGGGCCGTGCGGTCGGTCACGGGCCCCACCCGCGGCCAGAACCAGATCATGATCATCCGCGACTACCGGCTGCTGGCCGGCTGGGAGCGCCGGCCGGGAAACCTCGGCCTCTCCTGGAAGTTCGAGACCGGCTGGGTCACCGGCCGCACGGTGCAGTATTACCTCACCGACCAGCCGTGGCTGCACCCGTCCGACACGTTCCTCGTGCGCGGGAGCGTGTGGTACTGAATTCACGCGAAACATCGGCATCCTGCCGATTTTCGCTTGGCGGGCCGCACCGTAGGACAGGCTTTAGCCTGTCATGCCTGGTGACAGGCTGAAGCCGTTCCTGGTGACAGGCTGAAGCCGTTCCTGGTGACAGGCTGAAGCCTGTCCTACGGCCCGGCGGGTTCCTGGCCGCCGACCCACGGGCCGGCCAGCGACATGGAGGCCTCGGGCTTGAGCGTGCTGCCGGTGTCGCCGGCCTGCCAGCCCGGCACGTGCCTGGGCTGCCCGCGGTCCTTCGAGAGCGCAGCCCCGTGGCCTTGAGCATCGTCGTCGTGCGGTGCACGAAGAGATCGGTGAGCATGCCCGAGCCGAAGGGCCAGTAGCAGCGCCACCGGGCATAGAGGGCGCGGCCGGCCGTCGTTATGCGCGTGGTCGGCCCTTGGCGAGGCGTACCAACTGAGCGTGCCACCACGCGTGCCGGGCTCGAGCACAACAACGCGGAATCCGCTGCCTGTCAATACTGCTTCATGGTGACGTAGCGCAGGAATATCCGCTGCACGAGGAAATCGTTGAGCCTGGCAAACCGCGAGGTCAGAGCCTCGCATGACTCACGCTCTTCAACGGACAGTACCGAGCCGAGACGATTCGCAAAGGCCGCCACACGGCTCCGCGACTCTTCCAAAACCTGGGCAGCCGCTTGCATCAGCCCCTACTGGTCTCTGAGGAGGCGGGTCAGAGGTTCGACCACAGTTCGACTCCAAGGCTCCGCTCCAGGGACGGCCGTCATCGATGACGAGGTCCACTCGCTGTTCCCCGATTCCGTCTTCGAGTGCCAGTCGCAGGCTGCGTTTCAGCCGCTCGTAATCATGGGGAAACTCCCGTTGCGGGCTGCTGCGGTTCAGGTTCGATTCAACTATACAATAGCGTCTACGCCCTATGTCTTTTTGCGACGCCGACTTCCTGCTCTCGGGCCCCGTGGCCCGCGACCTCTACCACCGCGTGGCCGCGCGGCAGCCGATCGTCGATTACCACTGCCACCTGAGCGCGCAGGACATCGCCGAGGACCGGCGGTTTGAAAACCTGCACGCCGTGTGGCTGGCGGGCGACCACTACAAGTGGCGGGCGATGCGGGCCGACGGCGTGGCCGAGGACCTGATCACGGGCTCGGCGCCTCCGCAGGAAAAATTCCGGGCCTGGGCCCGTACCGTGCCGCACACGCTGCGCAACCCGCTCTTTCACTGGACGCACCTCGAACTGCGGCGGCACTTCGGGATCGAGGAGCTGCTCGACGAGTCGTCGGCCGATCGCGTCTGGCAGGAGGCCAACCGGCAGCTCGCCACCGGCGACCTCACCGCCCGCGGCATCCTCGCGCGGATGAACGTGGAGCTCGTGGGCACGACAGACGATCCCGCCGACCCGCTCGACTGGCACACGGCGATCGCGAACAGCGGCGTCAAGACCCGCGTCGTGCCCACGTTTCGGCCTGATGCCGCAGCGCGCGTCGATCGGCCGGCGGCCCTCGCGGCCTGGGTGCGGCGGCTCTCCGAGATCGCGGGCCATGGTGCCGACTCGCTCCCCGGGCTCATGGCCGCGCTCGAGAAGCGGCATGCCGACTTCGCCGCGGCCGGCTGCCGGGCGAGCGATCATGGGATCGTGCACCTGGCCGATGCCGACGTCGGCGACGCGGAGGCTGGCGCCATCTATGAAAAAGCCCTGGCGGGAACGGCCGCCACGGTCGAGGAGACGGTGCGGTTCGCCACGTGGCTTGTGCTGCACGTGGCCCGCTGGAACCACGCCCGCGGGCACGTCACGCAGCTGCACCTGGGCCCGTTCCGCGATCCCAACCCCACGCTCGCCCGTGCACTGGGCTCCGACTCAGGCTGCGACACGATCGGCGACGCCCGCCAGGGCCCGGGCCTCGTGCGGTTCCTGGGCCGGCTCACCGCTGGGAACGCGCTCGGCCGCACGATCCTCTACAACATCAACCCCGCCGACAACGCGCTCTTCGCGGCGCTGCCCGGGTCGTACCAAGACGGCGCGGTGCCGGGAAAGATCCAGTGGGGCAGCGCCTGGTGGTTCCTCGACCAGGAGCGCGGCATGCGGGAGCAATTGAACATGCTCTCCGACCTCGGGCTGCTCGCGCGGTTCGTGGGGATGGTGACCGACTCGCGGTCGTTCCTCTCCTATCCGCGGCACGAGTATTTCCGGCGGATCCTCTGCGACTTGGTGGGGAGCGATGTCGAGACGGGCCGGCTCCCCGACCGCCGCGACTGGCTCGAAGGCCTCGTCATGGCCGTGTGCTGCACGAACGCGCGAACTATCTTCGCAGAGCCGCAGCCGGTCTGATCCCTTTCAAACCACGGCCACCCCGGCGAGGAGGTCCACGATCGCGGCCATGAACGCGGGCAGATCGGCCGGCTTGCGGCTCGTCACGTGGTGCCGATCGACCACGACGGGCGTGTCCTCCCAGATCGCGCCGGCGTTCATGAGATCGTCCTTAATGCCTGGGCTGCCGGTGACGCGCACGCCGCGATAGACCCCCGCCGAGATCGGGATCCAGCCTCCGTGACAGATCGCCGCCACGAGTTTGCCGTGGGCCGAGAACTCGCGCACGAGGTCGAGCACCTTCTCGTCGCGGCGCAGCTTGTCGGGCATCCAGCCACCGGGGATCACGATGCCGTGGAAGTCGGTCGCCTCCATGTCGCCGATCGCCGCGTCGCTCGTGCAGGGGTAGCCGTGCTTGCCGGAATACGTGCGGCCCTGCATCGCCCCGGCCACGGTGACGTGGGCGCCGGCCTCCTCCAGCCGGAGTTTCGGATACCAGAGTTCGAGATCCTCGTAATCGTCGCCGACGAGCACGAGAACGCGGATGCCGTCGAGCGGGTGATGGAGCGGAGGCACGTGGGGCATGGCGAAAAACTCCTCGCGTGGAATGAATGACAGGCAGAGTCGACCGGCGGGAGTCCAGTTCCTCAGGCCACCATTTTCGCACTTCGGCGACCACCGGACGAGGGGCCGGGGCGACAACCCTCCCGATGGGTGGATCGTGCTATCATGGCAGCGGCGGCTTCCGCGGCCGCCATCCGACCGGTTTCCAAGGGGTTTTCACACCGCCCCCAAAACCTTCTTGACTCACCGAACGCTCACGCTACATTCACGCCCCGGCCATATGGAGTGGCCGGCGGAAAAACCGACACAACATCTTGCGATAGCATGCAGATGGAGCTGCTCTCTGTGAATCGCCCGGTTTTTCCCCTGCCGTCGGGCTGACCGGCTCAACCCAGACCCCCGGCCCGGTCGATAGCGTTTGCATGGTCACTATACGGAAGTATACTTTTTAGCCTCGACACTTTCCCCGGAAGGAACCCCCGCCCCATGGCAGCGTTCGACCCCACCGCCGGCTTCGCGACCACGGCATCCCCGGACACCGCCGGCCCGGCCACCGGCAGCACCCCCCGCCAGCCGCTCGCGATCGAGCCGACGTTCTGCCCGGTGGAGGTCGACAGCCCGTTCGACACGACGGAGTGGGAGCTGCGCACGGCCGCCATCAAGGGGGAGGACGGCAAGGTGCTCTTCGAGCAGCCGGCCTGCGAGATCCCGGCCGCCTGGAGCCAGCTCGCGACCAACGTCGTCGTGAGCAAGTATTTCTACGGCGAGATCCACACACCGGAGCGGGAGCACTCCGTCAAGCAGCTCGTCCACCGCGTCGCCCGCACGATCGCCGACTGGGGGATCGCGGACGGCTACTTCAAGACGCGGCAGGACGGCGAGAATTTCTATCGCGACCTCGCCTGGCTGTGCGTCCACCAGCACGGGGCCTTCAACTCCCCGGTCTGGTTCAACGTGGGGCTCTACAACCAATACGGCGTGAAGGGCGCACCCTGCAACTGGCGCTGGGACGAGGCACGGCGCGACGTCGTGATGCCGGAAAACCCCTACGAGTATCCGCAGGGGAGCGCCTGCTTCATCCAGAGCGTGCAGGACAACATGGAAGACATCATGGAACTCGCCCGGAGCGAGGCGATGCTCTTCAAGTTCG
>RGVT01000270.1 GCA_010027105.1 Planctomycetia bacterium | reverse complement strand
AGTGTCGCGGGCCACGATCCCATGGGGCCTGGCGGTTCCAAGCGGGCGGATAACACCGTGCAGATGGGATCGACCCGCAGCCGCCCCAGACTTTGATGCAGCTGGATCGAAAGGACCCGCCCGACCCCCGCCCAGATTGCGCCCGTTGCCGGGGCGGCTCACTCCCCCTGCTTGTGCTCGGCGGAGTAATTCGGGGCCTCCTGCGTGATCACGATGTCGTGGGGGTGGCTTTCACGGACGGCCGCCGCCGACACCTGGATGAACCGTGCGTCGCGCCGCAGTTCCTCGATCGTCCGCGTGCCGCAGTAGCCCATGCCGGCCCGGCTCAAGGGTCCCTTGAAAGGCACCCGCCCCTCGACCCCCTCGGGCACGAGTTTGTCGCCGCCGCGGCCCGTGGCCTTCTGGCGATACCGCTCGCTCGACCCGTGGACCATCGCGCCCAGCGACCCCATCCCGCGGTAGGCCTTGAAGGTCCGGCCCTGGTAGAGCACGGTCTGCCCGGGGCTCTCCGCCACGCCCGCGAGGAGCCCGCCCACCATGCAGCAGTGGGCCCCCGCCGCGAGCGCCTTCGTGATGTCGCCCGAATAGCGGACGCCGCCGTCGGCGATCACCGGCACGCCGGCGGCCGCGGCCTCCTGCGCGGCGTCCCAGACCGCCGAGATCTGCGGCACTCCCACGCCCGAGATCACCCTCGTGGTGCAGATCGAGCCGGGCCCGATCCCCACCTTCACGCCGTCGGCCCCGGCCTTGACGAGATCCCGGCAGCCCTCCCGGGTGGCCACGTTGCCGGCGATCACCTCGATACCCCAGCGTTGCTTGATGACCTGCACCGTCTCGATCACGTTGGTGGAGTGGCCGTGGGCCGAATCGACCACGAGCACGTCGACGCCCTTGGCGATCAGGCTCTCGGCACGGTCGTAGTCGAACACGCCCACGGCCGCCCCGACCCGCAGCCGCCCCTGGCGGTCCTTGCAGGCGTTCGGGAACCGCTTCATCATGTCGATGTCCTTGATCGTGATCAGGCCGGTGAGCAGGCCGGCCGCGTCGACGAGCAGGAGCTTCTCGACCTTGTTGGCCATCAGGATCTTCTCGGCCTCGTCGAGGGAGACGGTGCCGGTGGCCGTGACGAGCCCGGACTTCGTCATGATCTCGGCGACCGGGGTCTCCCCGCTCTCGAGAAACCGCAGGTCGCGCCGGGTGATGATCCCCACGAGCCTGCGGCCGTCGCCCGTGATCGGCACGCCCGAGATGTTGTATTGATCCATCACCTCGCGGGCCCGGGCCACGGTGGCGGTGGGAGGGAGCGTGACCGGATCCACGATGATCCCGTTGGCGCTCCGCTTGACCTTGTCGACCTCCTCGCTCTGCCGCTCGACCGAGAGGTTCTTGTGGATCACCCCGAGCCCCCCCTCCTGGGCCAGGGCGATCGCCATCTCGCTCTCCGTGACCGTGTCCATGGGGGAACTGACGATCGGGATGTTGAGCCGGATGCCTCGGGTCAGGCTGGTGCTCACGTCCACCTCGGCCGGTACCACGGCCGAATACCTCGGCACGAGGAGGACGTCATCGAAGGTGATCCCGGTGGCGACGATTTTGCCGTCCATGAGGCGTTCCTGGTGGCGTGGGAAGCCCGTCAGTATGCCGTTTTCGTGCGAAAGAGGGCAATGCGTCGCCCCGCCCCGCGGGAATCCGGTCCGGGCCGCAGCACGCGCGGGAAGCGTGTCCTACGTTTGTTCGTCCGGCGGGACGGCACGGCCGCCGCCGGCGACAGTCCCACGTTCCCCCCGGTGCCAGCCAGCATGCGTTTCCTCGACGACTATCTCGACGCCACCCGCCGCCCCCAGCGGTCCGCCGCTCCCCCGGGGGCCATCGCCCGCCCCGACCGCCGCTCGCTCGAGGCCCATCTCGCCCGGCGCCGCTACGGCCGCTTCACGTTGACCGAGGCGGTGCGGCCGAGTTGGCAGCTCGACGTGGTGCCGCAGGCAGGCTACCGCCTCGACGCCTACACCGACCCCCGCACCGGCGCCCGCCTGCCCGCCCTCATCGCCTCGGTGTCGAGCGAGCAGCTCTTCGACGCGTTTCTCGGGCTGCTCGAACCGCTCGGCGACACCTGCGACGTCGTGCTCGAAACCTCCCACGACGCGGAAGCCGCGGCGGCCGCCGCCCCGCGACGCGAGGCGGCCCGCGAGGGCATCGAGCGGCTTGTGCTGGAAAGCGTGCTCTGGGAGTTCGAAGACCTGCTCCTCAACGACGGCTGCAGCGGGATCGCGGTCCTGCACCCCGAACTGCAGCTCGAGGTGCAGCTCGACGAGCACAAGCTGCTCGTGGTCTACGCCCACGACCGACGGCCCTTCGAGCGGATCCTGGCCGGGCACGGGATCGAACGCCATGACCGGATGCGGTTCATCTCGCAGGGGGAGCACCTGCACACGTCGCACTCCCGGTTCGCCCGGATGTTCGACTCGATGGCCGGCCTGCTGGGGGCCGCCTGATCCCGGGTTTCGCGGCCGCACACTGGCCTTGAGCCCGGGCAGGGGATCCACGACCATCCCGGCCATGCACCGGGCCCTGCTCACCGCGCTCTGCATGCTCCTCGCGGCGGGCCGCTGCGCCGGCCAGACGGCCGCCGGGCCCGACCCCTTCGCGCCGCTCCCCGCCGGCACCGCCATCGGCCCGCAGGGAGACGTGAAGGGCCCGGGGCTCGTGCCGGGGCCGGGCACCAAGAACGCCGCGGTGATTCCGCCGCTCGACGCCGAACTCGTGTGGCAGCAGCTCGTCGACGTCACCGACGACTACTTCAAGGTGCAGGCCGAACAGCGGGTCGTGTTCGCCAACGGGGTGCCCGCCGAGGGCCGCATCGACACCTACCCGCAGACCGGCGCCACGCTGCTCGAACCGTGGCGGGGCGACTCCGTCGGCTTCCGCGAGCGGCTCGAGAGCACGCTGCAGTCGATCCGCCGCCGGGCGACGCTGCGGCTCATCCCCGATCCGGCCGGCTGGCGAATCGAGGTCGTGGTGATGAAGGAACTGGAGTACCTGCCGCGGCCGATGCGCGCCACGACGGGCGGCGCCTCGTTTCGCAACGACGACTCGCTCTACCGCTACGGCACACCGCTGCCCACGCTCGGCCAGCAGGTCGGCGACCAGCCCCGGCCGGTGGCCAACCCCACGCCGAACCTGGGCTGGATCCCGCTCGGCCGCGATCCGCTCCTCGAGCAGCGCATGCTCTCGAAGGCCCTCGCCCGGCTCGGCGTCGCCCCGCTGCCGCAGCCCGAGCCCTACTACCAGCCGCCCGACGGCGGCGCGCAACCGCAGGGCTCGCCCGCCGCGCCGCCCGGCCCCGTCTTCGGCGTCCCGATCGCGCCGGAGCAGTTGCCGCCGGGCGCCGCGATCGCCCCCGGCCCGCCGGTGCCGATCGAATCGCTGCCCGTGCCCAAGTAGCGACAGGCCTCCAGGCCTGTCGTCTTCAGCTCAACGCGCCCAACCAGTATTCACGAAACCCCTCGCCATCCTGGCCTCGGGTTTCTTGGCGAACCTCCGTTCGCTCTCGAGAGCCGGGCCTCCAGCCCGGCAGTC
>RGVT01000269.1 GCA_010027105.1 Planctomycetia bacterium | reverse complement strand
CCGCCGAACGTGAACGCGTTGCCGCTCACCGACGAATCGAACACCACGCTCCCGCCGGCCATCGAGAGCGTGCTGTTTGTCAGGGCGCCCTGGTTGGCGAGGACGAGTTTGCCCGAGATGGCGGTCGTGGTGCCGCTGAACGTGTTGTTGCCGGAGAGCGTGACGGGATTCGCGGCGTTGGAGGCTTTGATGACCAGGCCTCCGGTGCCCAGGATCGTGCCGCTGACGGTCAGGTTGTTGCCGGTGCCGCCGTTGGTGTTGACCAGCGACAGGGTGTTGTTGAGCGTGACGTTGCCGGCCACGACCGGCGTGTAACCACCATACGAATTGATTTCGATGTAACCCGTGTTCCCCGCCTGCACGATGATGGGATTGGCGTAGGTAAAGTTGTTTGCAAGGCTCACCAACGCGCTTGCACTGCCGGCCGTGTCACCGAGATACACCGTGCCGGTCCCGCTGCCGCCAAGCGCATTCTGCTGTTTTACGACCACTTCACCGCTCTTCACCGTGAGCCCGCCGGCGAACGAATTCGAGGATTCGAGCCGGAGAGTTCCATTTGCGTTGACCGTCACGCTCGCCGTCTGGATGTTGCCGAAGACGTCGAGTTGGTTGTTGCCGGTCACCGTGAGGGCATAGTTGCCCGTGATTCCGTTCTGGCTCGTGGCGCTTCCTAGATTCAGACCGTTGGCACCGACCTTGATCGTGCTGTCTCCGGCGAGGGTCACCGTGCCGAAAAACGTGGCGCCCGCGCCGCTGTTGGTGAGCGCACCGGCGCCCGCCACGCCCGATCCGCTGATCGTGAGGGCATAGGGATTCGTGCTCGTGCCGGTGATCCCGGCGAGGTCGAGCGACGCCCCGCTCGCGACCGTGACGGCGCTATTGCTGCCGCCGAGGGCCAACGCACTGCCCATCGCAAGCAGGCCGGCATTGATCTGCGTGCCGCCGGTGTAGGTGTTGGAGCCCGAGAGCGTGAGCGTGCCGGAGCCGAGTTTCGTGAGACCGCCCGTGTTCGTGGAGTCGATGGCGTTCGCGAAGGCGACGGTCTGTGAGTTGGTGTCGATCGAGATCGCACTGCCGCTGTTCTTGATCCGGGTGGAATAGTCGACGGTATTCGCCGCGCTGAACTGCAGCGTGCCGCCGCCGAACGTCAGATTGCCGCCGCCGGCGAGTGCCGAGGAGGTGCCGAGGGCCAGGACACCGCCGCTCAAGCTCGTCACGCCGGTGTAACCGTTCGAGCCCGAGAGCGTGAGCGTGCCGGAGCCGAGCTTGGAAAGGCCGAGGGCGTTCGACCCGCCGTTGGGATTCGAGATGTTCGAGGCATACGTGAACGCGGTGCCCGTCGTGTCGATACCGAACGACGAACCGGGCAGAAAGCCCGTCGAGCCGGTGCCGAGACCGCGCAGGGTGTCGAGGTTCGCCGCGCTGAAGCCGGACGAACCTGCCACGGAGAAGGCGGCGGTGGCGCCGGAGCCGGTGGTGAGGTTGGCGGCTGTCCAATTGGCCGATGTGCCACCGTAGAGCGCGGCCGTGGACGAGAAGAGCACCGTGCCACCGTTGATGCTCGTCACGCCGGAGTAGGTGTTGGAGCCCGAGAGCGTGAGCGTGCCGGAGCCCGTTTTGGTGAGCGAACCCGCCCCGGAAAGCACGCCGGCGAAGGCGGTGCTCGCGTTGTTACCTCCGACGGTGAGGGCGACCGCGGCCGGGGTGCCCGCGTTGTTCTGGAGCGCGAGGTTGAAGCCCGCGCCGCTCGCGGTGCCGGAGAGGCCGCCGAACGTGAACGCGTTGCCGGTCACCGACGAATCAAACACGAGGCTGCCGCCTCCCATCGTCACGGTGCTGTTCTGCGCCGCGTTTTGGTTGGAGAGCCTGAGCACACCGCCGTTGACGGTCGTCGCACCGGAGTGCGTGTTGGAGCCCGAGAGCGTGAGCGTGCCCGTGCCCAGGGCCATCGTGCCCGAACCGTTTTGGATCGTGCCGGAGAACGTGGTGCTCGTGCCCGTCGAGTTCACGGCGAGCACGGAGGCATTGGTCGCCGAGCCGATGACGCCGCTCGTGCCCACGAGGCCGTTGACCGAGAGCGTGAGGCCGTTGACGTTGAGATTGCCGTTGGCCGTGACCAGGCCTGTGCCGAGGGCGCTGGCGTTGTTGGCGGTGAGGTTGACGAATGCACTGATCGTCGTGCCGCCGGAATACGTGTTGGATCCGGAGAGACGCCAGTTGGCCCCTGAGCTGCTAAGCAGCAGGGAGAGTTTCTTGGACGTGTTGTCCTGGATCACGCCCTGGATCTCGCTCAGCGTCGTCGCCGTGGTGAGCGAGAACGTCACGTCGCTGGCCGCGGCGGACGGGGTGTTGAACGTGGCGGATGTGAACACCGCGTTGGCACCGCCCCAGGCCCGCACGTATCCACCTTGCAGGAACGAAAACACGGTCGGCGCGTTGCCGCCCGCGGCGACGAAGCCAACCCCGGAGGTCGCGATGGTGATCGTGCCGGAGGCAACGCCGGCGTTCATATAGATCTCGCCACCGGTCAGATTCACGTTCTGCGAGAAGTTGTTTTGGAAGAAGAGAGTGGATCCGCCCGACTTCGTGAACGCGGTGCCACCGGTAAGCCCTCCGTCGAGTTGCAGTGTGTGGTTGATGTTGAACGTGGCCGAGCCGCTGAGCGTGATCGGGACGCCGATCCGGTCTTTGCCGCCGGCGTTCAGCGTCGCGATCGTGCCGCCGTCGATGAGCGTGAACGTGCGCGTGCCGGCACGTTGGATGATGTAGACCGTGTTCGACGTGGACGCGATCGACAAGTTGCTGAGCGTGAGCGCCGAGCTGGTTCCGCCGACGTCGTCGGACATCGTCAGGGTGCCGCTCACGGCCTGATTCGTGCCCGTGATCGTGAGGCCCCACGTGCCCGTCGTGGTGGGTGGGCCGCCGGTCGTCCAGTTGCCGGTGGTGCTCCAGCTGGTGTTGCCGCCGGAGCCGGTCCACGTGACGAGCGTCTGCGCGCTGGCTGGCAATGCGGCCAACGCCGCGGCGGCCGCGAGCGCGGCGGGCAGAAAACGCGAGCGGATGCGTGCTGAAAAAAAACCAGCGGTCATCGGAGGCTCGCGACAAGTTCCCACCGGGCCGGGCTTTAACCCCCGCCCCAGCAACTCTTCTAAAAGTAGGTCGAGCCTCCGTTTGCTGGAATGAGTTTTTTGGCACGGGTTTGGGAAAATTGTTTGCGGTTTCCCCGGGGATTCGAGAGAACCCCCCCCCGGCCGCAGAGTGCCACGCTGCGGCTACGGGCCGGTGAGCCGGCCGCGGCGGGGTCTCACCACCGCACCACCGCGGCCCTCAGCCCGGCAGGAAGAGTTCGGCCGGCGAGAGGGCGGCGTCGGGCACCACGAGCGGCCGCACGAGCTGGTCGCCGCGGTGGGTGGAGCGGCTTTCATAAGCGCCCGCCCGCGGCTCGCGGAACACGATCACGCCGCGGCTGAGGAGGTCGACCACCCAGTAGTCGGCGATCCCGGCCGCGGCGTAGAGGGCGGCCTTCACCGTCGTGTCGAACTCCAGGCTCGTGTCGGCCACCTCGATCAGGAGCGACACCTCCTCCGGC